>NZ_BAAAVI010000004.1:0-225071 GCF_039534445.1 Streptosporangium fragile
GGGACCTGGTCGGGCAGTGCCTGGCCAAGGATCCCGCGCGGCGGCCCAGCGCGGGTGAGGCGCTGATGCGGCTGCTCGGGCACGCCGGCGGCGCGACCGGCGGTCCGGGCACGCAGAGCGCCCCTGCACCCCTCTCCCCCCGGGGCATGCTCGCCGAGGGTGTGGCCGCCGCGGCCTGGCAGACCGGCCCGGACAACCACCCCCACCAGGTCGGTGTGCCGTACCAGACGGATCCGCACAGTCACGCGCCCCACCAGGTCGGTGTGCCGTATCAGACGGGGCCGCAGGTCGGTGTGCCGTATCAGACGGATCCGCACAGTCACGCGCCCCACCAGGTCGGTGTGCCGTATCAGACGGGGCCGCAGGTCGGTGTGCCGTATCAGACGGATCCGCACAGTCACGCGCCCTACCAGACCGGTGTGCCGTACCAGACGGTTCCACAGAACCGCCAGATCAATTCGAGCGGGTACCCGCCGTCGTACGGGCCCGTTCTCCAGGAGGTGGGCTACCCGCCGGGGCCGGGGGTGAAGCCGTTCCCCGGCGGGCAAAGGCGCATGCGCCGGATCTGGACCGTGGTCGGCGCGGGGCTCGCGCTCACGCTCGTCGCGGTGACGGTCACACTGGTGACCCGGGGCGGAACCACGCCTGACGTCGGCTCCAGCCCGCGGGCGGGAGCCGGGTCCACCGCCACCCCCACCCCCTCGGTGCCCACCGTGGATCGCGAGGTCAAGCTCCCGGGCACCTCCGTCACGATCCACGAGAGCGACGAGGATCCGATCAAGCTGACCTCGTACACCACGAAGGCGGGAAACGACCGCGCCCTCTACGTTCGCAAGGCCGGCACCCACGAGTTCGCCAAGAGCAACAAGTACGCCCACTACACGCTGAACCCCTCGGGCACCCAGGCCCTCGCCACGCATCGTTACTACAACGATGCCAACGAGGACATCCTCTCGATCGTCGACCACAAGACCGGGGCGGCCAGTGAGGTGAAGATCACCAGATCGCCGTTCTACGCGATCTACCCGCAGTGGTCGCCGGACGGCAC
Source organism: Streptosporangium fragile (assembly GCF_039534445.1). Taxonomy (NCBI): domain Bacteria; kingdom Bacillati; phylum Actinomycetota; class Actinomycetes; order Streptosporangiales; family Streptosporangiaceae; genus Streptosporangium; species Streptosporangium fragile. The sequence continues at coordinate 1,049 of NZ_BAAAVI010000004.1, forward strand.
CAAGGGCCTGGTCACCGTGTGCGAGACGGTCGAGGACGACGCCGCTCAGAAGCCATGCGGTTACGCGGTCATCGACATCGCCACGAAGAAGGTCACGCTCGTCCCGGCGAAGGAGAAGGACGTGGGGACGACATGGACCTACTTCTGGCGAGGTGACGGCCGGGCGGTCGGCAACTGGGCGATCAACGGTAAGACCAACCGCGTCCGCTTCTACGACCTGGAGGGCACCGTCCTGCAGACCCTGTTGGACGTGGGCACCCCGCTCTGGGTCGACGGGGACGACATCGCCCCGTCCGGCAAGCTGCTCATCACATACTGCAAGGGGACCACCAAGGAGATCTGCGTCTGGTCCACCACCGCCGACGGGGAGCCGAAGGTCCGGATCCCGTTCGAGACCAAGCGGGCCATCGGCTGGTACGACGACCAGCACATCGTGGTCTGGCGGGAGCGGGGCTCCCTCATCGAGGCCGTGCTGATCGACTTCAAGGGCCAGGTGAAGCGGGTGCTCGCCACCAGCACCAACCCCAAGGAGTTCGAGGATCAGTTCCTGCGCTACACCAGGGTCAGCTGAGCGGACGAGCGCCGCACCCCGTCCGAGGTGGCTCGACGCCGAGGATGAACGGCGGGGTGATCGTGTGGTGCGGGCCGTGTCCGGTGAGACCGTGCACGTCACCCCGTTCCGCCGTGCCCGGTGAGACCGTGCACGTCACGCCCGTTCCGTCGCACCCCGTCGGGGCAGGCGGGCAGGGTCACGGTCACCACCAGGCCGCCGCCCTCCCGCGGGCGGGCGGTGACCTCACCGCCGTGGGCCCGGGCGACGGAGCGCACGATGGACAGGCCGAGCCCGGCGCCCTTGGCGGTGACCAGGCGGTCGCCGCCCAGACGGCGGAACGGCTCGAAGAGCGCCGGGATCTCGTACGGCGGCACCACCGGTCCGGTGTTGCTCACCTCCACCTCAGCCCGGCCGTCGTCCCGGGTACGGCTGACGACGCGCACCCAGCCACCGTCCCCGGTGTTGTGCCGGATGCCGTTCTCCACCAGGTTGTGCACCAGCCGCTCCAGCAGAAGCGCGTCGCCGGCGGTGGGTGCCTCGTCCGCCCGCTCGTTCACGGTGATCCCGGCCTGCTCCGCTTCCAGGGCCGTCTGCGCGACCACGTGGCCGACCACGTCGGCCAGGTCGACGGGGAGCCGTTCGGTGACCTCGTTCTCCGAACCGGCCAGCAGGAGCAGCCCGGCGATCAGCCGCTCGTGCCGGGAGTTGATCTCCAGCAGGTTCTCACCCAGCTGTTTGACGTCCTCGGAGGCCGTCTTGCGGTGCATGGCCAGCTCGACCAACGCCCGGCCCAGGGTCAGCGGGGTGCGCAGCTCGTGTGAGGCGTTGGCGACGAAACGGCGCTGCCCGTCGAAGGACCGGTCGAGCCGCTCGACCATGGTGTCGAAGGTGTCGGCGAGATCCTTGACCTCGTCGTCCGGGCCGCGCAGGGCGATGCGCTCGTGCAGCCCGCGGTCGGCCGCCGGGGCCGCGGCGATTCGCCGGGCGGTGTCGGTGACCCGGTGGAGCGGCGCGAGCACCCGGCCGGCGACCAGCCAGCCGAAGCCCGCCGCGGCGCCGCCGACGACGACGAGCGCGATCCCGCCCTGGGTGAGCAGCGAGGCGGTCGCGGCCTCGTGCAGCCTGTCCTGCTGGTCGTCCATCCATTTCTGGGCGTCGGCCTGGGTGAGGATGTCGCCGTCGCCGGTGAACGCGAACAGCTGCCGGGACGGCGCGCCGTTCCCGGTCGGGGACGGCGCGGACTGGGCGGGAAGCGTCGTGCGGGCGAGGACCTTCATCCCGCGGCGTGTGAGCTCCTGGTTGAACAGCGCGTACGTGGTGCCGAGCAACACCATCCCGGCGACGAGGAACAGGCCGCCGTAGATCAGGGTCAGCCGGGCCCGCAGGCTGATGCGGCGCGGCGGCGGCTTCGGGACGTTCACGGGATCCGGTACCCCACTCCCGTGACGGTCTCGACGACCGGCGGGTCGCCGAGCTTGCGGCGCAGTTTGAGGACGGCGAGCCGGACGGCGCCGGTGAACGGGTCCGCGTGCTCGTCCCACGCCTTCTCCAGCAGGTGCTCGGTGGAGACCGCGGCCCCGTCGGCGCGCAGCAGCTCGGCGAGCACGGCGAACTCCTTCTTCGACAACGGCACGTAGCGGCTGTCGCGGAACACCTCGCGGCGCGCCGGGTCCAGGGTGATGCCCGCGCGGCGCAGCACCGGCGGCGCGGCCGGGCGGGAGCGCCGCCCGAGTGCTTGGACGCGGGCGGCCAGCTCGGGGAAGGCGAAGGGCTTGGTGAGGTAGTCGTCGGCGCCGAGCGAGAGGCCGTTCACCCGGTCGGTGACCTCGGCGGCGGCGGTGAGCATCAGTACCCGCGCCGCCGACCCGGCCCCGACCAGTGCGCGGCAGACGTCGTCGCCGTGCACGGCGGGCAGGTCCCGGTCGAGGACGACCACGTCGTAGTCGTTGACGCCTGCCCGCTCCAGCGCCGCCGCGCCGTCGTAGGCGATGTCGACCGCGTGGGTCTCGTCGCGCAGCCACTCGGCGATCGCGTCGGCGAGCAACGGCTCGTCCTCCACCACCAGCACCCGCATCTGTCGTCTTCCTTTCCACGCGCGGAACCGTTCCGCGTATCGGCGTGGGACGGCTCCCCGGGCAATGGTCGCCCATCGGGGTGTTTCCTTTCCGTTAGTGATCCTTTCCCCGCGCCCGCGGAAACGCCGGGGAAACGCGCCGTCGCGTTGCATCGCCTCCTGACAGGCCGGAACCGGTCCGGCCATGACCGGAGGAGACGACGCGATGCGACTGCGCACCCGCGGCGCGCTGGCGGCACTGCCGCTGGCGCTGATGCTGACCGTGACGGGATGCGGCTCGGACGACGGCGGTGGCACCACGGTGGCCTCGGCGGGCGGCGCCAAGAAGGACGGCGGCGGCAGCGCCGCCGCGAGCCTGAGCCCGGACGAGATGGGACTGAAGTTCGCGCAGTGCATGCGCGAGAACGGTGTCGACATGGACGACCCGGAGCCGGGCAAGGGTGTCCGGCTCGTGATAGGCAAGGACAAGAGCGTCGACCGGGCGACGGTGCAGAAGGCCATGGAGGCCTGCCGGGAGTACGACCCGATGGCGAACGGCTCCGCGAAGCCGGACCCCGAGGCGGAGGAGAGAGGCCGCAGGTTCGCCGCGTGCATGCGCGAGAACGGTGTGGAGGAGTTCCCCGACCCCGCACCCGGTCAGCGCGGGGTCAGGATCGACGGCAAGATCGGTGACGACCCGGACTTCGCCAAGGCCCAGGAGAACTGCCAGGACATCTTCTCGGGTGGCCCGGCCGGCCCGGCCGGCCCGGCCACGGGAGGCCAGTGATGGGCGGAGCCGCCGTGGAGGAGCGGGCGCCCGCGGAGGAGGTGCGCCCACGCCGGCGTGGGCGCGGTGGCGGGCGGGTCGCCGCCGCGGTCGTCGTCGTGGCCGCGGGCGCCGTGACCGCCGCCGTGACCGCCGCCGCGTTCGGCCTCGGCGGCGGCCCGGTGGGCGGTACGGCGCAGAGCGCGCTCCCGCCGAAGACCACCCAGGTGACCCGGGAGACGCTCACCGACGCCCGGAGCGCCGACGGGGAACTCGGTTACGGACCGGCCACCGCCGCGACCAGCCGGCTGCCCGGCACGCTCACCCGCCTGCCCGACACCGGCGAGCGGATCACCCGTGGTGAGACGCTGTACGAGGTGGACGGCAGGCCGGTGACGCTGATGTACGGCTCGATGCCCGCGTACCGCGCGCTACAGCCGGGCACCGAGGGCCGGGACGTCGAACAGTTGGAGAGGAACCTGAGCGCCCTCGGCTACAGCGGGTTCACGGTGGACGAGGAGTACACCTACGCCACGGCGGAGGCGGTCGGACAGTGGCAGGAGGACCGGGGCCTGGACGAGACCGGCGTCGTCGAGCTCGGACGCGTTGTCTTCGCCCCCCGCGCCGTCCGCGTGGACAGCCTCCAGGCGGGGAAGGGCGACCCGACGGCACCCGGCCGCAAGGTGCTCTCGTACACCGGCACCACCAAGGCCGTCACCGTGGAACTCGACGCCGCCGACCAGCGGCTGGCGAAGAAAGGCGCCAAGGTCACCGTCACGCTCCCCGACGACACGACCGTCAACGGCCGCGTCGACGAGGTCACCACAGTGATCGAGCCGGGCGACGGCCCGGGTGACGACCCGCAGACCAAGGTCGAGGTGGTGGTCGAGCTCACCGGTAAGAAGGCCCGGAAGGCCGCCGACGCCTACGCCCTGGCCTCGGTGGACGTCTCCTTCACCGCCGGTACGCGGGAGAACGTGCTCACCGTCCCGGTCGCCGCGCTGCTGGCGCTGCAGGAGGGCGGCTTCGGCGTGGAGGTCGTCACGGGCTCCACCTCGGCGTACGTCCCCGTCCGGACCGGCCTTTTCGCCGGCGGGCAGGTGGAGATCTCCGGAGACGGGATCACCGAGGGCACGACCGTGGGGATACCGAAATGATCTCCCTGACGGATGTGACCAAGGTCTATCCCGGCGGCGTCACCGCGCTCGCCGGTGTCTCGCTGCGCATCGGCCGCGGCGAGCTCGTCGCCATCGTGGGTCCGTCCGGTTCCGGCAAGTCGACCATGCTCAACGTGCTCGGCACCCTTGACCGGCCCACGTCGGGCAGCGTGCGCATCGACGGGTACGACGTGGCCCGGCTCTCCGACGCCGAGCTGTCCGCGCTGCGGGCGAGCCGCATCGGCTTCGTCTTCCAGCAGTTCCACCTCGCCGCGCGCACTTCGGCGCTGGACAACGTGGCAGACGGGCTCCTGTACTCCGGGCTGCGGCCCGGCGAGCGGCGCCGCCGGGCCGCGGCGGCGCTGGAGCGGGTCGGCCTCGGCCACCGCATGGACCACGAGCCGCACGAGCTGTCCGGCGGCGAGCGCCAGCGCGTCGCCGTCGCGCGGGCCGTGGCCGGTGATCCCCCGCTGCTGCTCGCCGACGAGCCGACCGGCGCCCTCGACTCCGCCTCCGGGGCCGGGGTGATGCGGCTGCTGCGGGAGCTGCACGCCGCCGGCACCACCGTTGTGATCATTACGCATGATCGGGAGATCGCCGCGTCCCTGCCCCGCCAGGTGCGGATGCGCGACGGCCGGGTGGTGGCCGACTCCGCGCGGCGCGACGTCGTCGTGTCGGATGTCGCGGTGCCGGACGTCGTCGTGTCGGATGTCGCGGTGCCGGACGTCACCGTGCCGAGGGAGGGCTGATGGCCGCCGACGTGATGCGGCCGGCTCGGATGCGGCCGCGTGATGTGGTCAAGGTCGGCGCGGTGGGCCTGCGCACCCGCCCGTTGCGGGCCTTCCTCTCCGCGCTGGGCATCGCCATCGGCATAGCCGCGATGGTCGCCGTGGTCGGCATCTCCTCCTCGTCCCGCGCCGATCTCGACCGCACCCTCGCCTCGCTGGGCACCAACCTGCTCACCGTCTCGCCGGGCACGACCATGACCGGTGAGCAGGCCCGGCTGCCCGTCGAGTCGGAGGTGATGGTGGGCCGGATCGGGCCGGTGGAGTCGGTGTCGGCCGTCGGTCGGGTCGGCGATGCCAAGGTCTACCGCACCGACAAGATCCCCGCGACGGAGACCAACGGGATCGCGGCCTACGCCGCCCGCGTCGATCTGCGCTCCACCATCGGGGCGCAGGTCCGCAGCGGCACCTGGCTCAACGCCGCCACCGGCACCTACCCGGCGACGGTGCTCGGCGCGACCGCCGCGGAACGGCTCGGGATCGGCCACGCGGGTCCTGGCACGCAGGTGCTGATCGGCGGCGAATGGTTCACCGTCGTCGGCGTCCTCGCTCCGGCCCCGCTCGCCCCCGAGCTGGACAACGCGGCGCTGGTCGGCTGGCCGGCGGCCGAGTCCGAACTCGGCTTCGACGGGCATCCGACCACCATTTACACCCGCTCCGAGGAGTCGCAGGTGGAGGCGGTCCGCGCGGTGCTCGGCGCCACCGCCAACCCGGAGGCCCCCAACGAGGTCGAGGTCTCCCGTCCCTCGGACGCGCTCGCCGCCCAGCAGGCCGCGGGCGAGGCGTTCACCGGGCTGCTGCTCGGCCTGGGCGCGGTGGCCCTGCTCGTCGGCGGTGTCGGGGTGGCCAACACCATGGTCATCTCGGTGCTGGAACGACGGGCCGAGATCGGCCTGCGCCGCTCGCTGGGCGCGACCCGGGGCCAGATCCGCATCCAGTTCCTCGCCGAGTCGCTTCTCCTCTCCGCCCTCGGCGGGGTCGGCGGTACGGTGCTGGGCACCGCGGTCACCTCCGGTTACGCCGTCTACCAGGGCTGGCCGGCCATCGTCCCGCCGTGGGCGGTGCTCGGTGGAGTCACCGCCACCCTCGCCATCGGTGCTCTGGCCGGTCTCTACCCGGCGATCCGCGCCTCCCGCCTCGCCCCCACGGAGGCGCTCGCCACACCGTGAACCTGGCGATCGGGGCTGTCCGCCGTGCCGGGGCAGGCCGACCCGGACCCGCCGTGCCGGGACAGGCCGTGCACTACGGCCGCGTCTTCAAGACGTTGCGCCTGCTGCAGTTCCTGCACGACGAGGGCCGCCGCCGCGTGATCCGCACCGCGGAACCATCGACGGTTCGGCCGCCAGGGCTGCCCGTCGGGTGTCGTGGGTTGGGGGCGGGCATACCAGGCGCGGGCGTACCGGGCGCAGGGTCGGTGTCAGTCGTCGATCGCCTGGTAGAGCGTGGTCCAGAAGTCGTGGATAAGCCGCGCCGAATCCGGGGTGGACAGCCCGACCTGGGTGAGCAGGAGCCCGGTGAGCTGGTTGTCCGGGTCGGCGTAGGTGGTGGTGCCGCTTCCGCCGTCCCAGCCGAACTGGCCGACGGGCGCGTAGTCGCCGCGGTAGGTGCGCACCGCCATCCCCATGCCCCAGCCGCCGTGCTGCCCCTGGCCGTGGGACACATGGACGTTGTTGACGGCCATGGCGTGCCGGGCGGCTTGCTGCTCGGGCGTGAGGCGGTTGGTGGTCATCAGCTGGACGGCGGGCCGGGACAGGATCCGTTCGCTGCCGTGCATCCCGTGGTTGAGCAGCATCCGGAAGTAGGCGTGGTAGTCGTCGACGGTGGAGACCAGCCCGCCGCCGCCGCCCTGGAACGCCGGAGGCCGGCTGTGGCGTCCCCCCTTGGCCTCGTCCCACACGAGGAACTCTCCGGTCTGCGGGTCGGGGGCGTAGAGGGTCGGCAGCCGGTCGATCTTGTCGGCGGGCACGTGGAAACCGGTGTCGGTCATGCCCAGGGGGTCGAAGATGCGTTCGCGCAGGAACGTCTCATACGACTGGCCGGTGACCCTGGCCACCAGCACGCCGATCAGATCGTTGCTGATGTGGTACTGCCAGTGTTCTCCGGGCTGGTGCATCAGCGGAAGCGCGCCGAGGCGGCGCATCCACTCGTCCGGCTCGGGCATCGGCTCCGGTCCCGAGGGCGTGAGCCCCTGCTCGAAGATCGCGCCCATGATCGGCGTGCCCAGCGCCGTCATATCCATGCCGAGTCCGAACGTGGAGGTCAGCAGGTCCCGTACGGTGATCGGCCGCCGCGCCGGCACGGTGTCGTCCAGCGGGCCGTCGATCCGCTTCAGCACCCGCCGGTCGGCGAGTTCGGGCAGCCACGGCTCCACCGAATCGTCCAGCCGCAGCCTGCACTCGTCCAGCAGGACCATCGCCGCCGCGATCGCGACCGGCTTGGACGTGGAGGCCATCCGGAAGATGGTGTCCCGGCGCATCGGCGTGCCACCGTGATGGCGCATCGTCCCGATCGCTTCGACGTGCGTCTCACCGCCCCGGCTGACCAGGGCGACGAGTCCGGGGATCTTCCCGGTCTCGACATGCCGTGCCAGCACGTCGCGCAGTCTGCGCAGCCCCGTTTCGGAGAAACCGCTGTTGCTTTTTTCCATCATGAATCTCCTTGCGCACAGTGTTCGATCTGCCGGACCGTCCCGGCCTGGCGCTCATGGCTTCGATGGGCGACGCACGGGGGTCGGGGTGAGCTCGGTCCTGGGGACTCCCTCTGCGGCGTCACCGGCATCCGCCGTCGTTCGGGAATCTCTGAACGCCTGCGACGCTACATTGCGTTCAGAAATCAGTCAACATACGACGAGGGCCTGTTTTTCCTGCTTCTCCCAGTAATAGCGGTCTCATTTGCAATGAGTGTGAAGCTGAATGCAATCAATGATCAGTTTTGCATTGCAATGAGATGCGAGTGAATGCATACTGTGCAGCGGGTGCGCGGGCACCGGGTCCCGCGCATGTCGACACATGGGAGACGAGCACCGATGCCCGGAGGCAGACTCACCAATGAGGACCGTCAGCACATCGCTGCGGGGCTGGCCGAGGGACTCGGATACACAGAGATCGGCAAGCGCCTGGGGCGGCCCGCCTCGACCATCATGCGCGAGGTCACCCGCAACGGCGGACCCGGCGGTTACCGGGCGGACCGGGCGCACGAGGCCACACGCCATCGTGCGCGCCGGCACAAGCAGGCCCGGCCTCCGGCGCCGCCGGTCCCCGGCAGCGGCCATGGGCGGGACCCCCAAGCGGTCCGGGACTTCACGGAGTCCTTCACCGCCCTCCTCGTTCGGCAGGGGCTGCCCCGGATGGAGGCCAGAGTGATGGCCTGCCTGCAGATCACCGACTCCGGCGCTCTCACCGCCGCCGACCTGGTCCAGCGGCTTCGCGTCAGCCCTGCGTCGATCTCGCACGCCGTCGCCTTCCTCGAACAGCAGGGAATGCTCAGGCGGGACCGAGTTCCCGGCGAGCGCCGCGAACGTTATGTCATCGACGATGAGATCTGGCTCCGGTCCCTCCGCGCATCTCTGCAGATGAACGACGCCCTGGTGGCCGCATCGCAGCGCGGAGCCGAGATTTTCGGGACCGCGACCCCGGCGGGTGCCCGCTTCGAGTCCTCCGCCGAATTCCTTCTCCTCGTGAGCGAGGCCCTCCGGCAGGTCATGGAGCAGTGGCGGCAGAGCCAGGCCGCCCGGAGCGCCCGGCACCCGGACACGCCGACCACACGGGATGAACTCGCGTACTGGACCGAGAAGACGAGCGGGCAGCCGGCGGGTGATCGGCAACGCTCTGACAGGCCCGCCTCGGGGGCGGAGGGTGTTTCGTGAACGGCCGCCCGGTGGACGGCCGGAGCCGGACCGCCTCCGCCGCCCGCCTCGCGCTCTTGCAGGCACGGGTGTTCACCCCCGGAGAGCCCTGCGACGATCCGAGGGCTCCGGCCTCGGGGCGCGCGGCCGGGCCTGCCGCGTCGGCGAGCCGGGGGCACCGCGGCGGTCTTCCCGCCGTGCGGGAGGGACGCGGGCGTGGCGGGAGGCCGCCCGGCTCAGGAGCCGGGCGGCGGGGCGACCGAGGACCGCACGATGAGACGTGAGCGGAGGGTGTGCATCTCGCGGCGGGGTTCGGCTCCCTCAAGCGTGTCGAGGAGCACCTCCGCCGCCTTCGCGCCGAGCTGGTGCACGGGCTGCTCGATCATCGTCAGGGGCGGCTCCATGACCGCCGCCCAGGCGCTGTCGTCGAAACCGATCAGCGCGATGTCACGCGGGTAGGAGAGTCCCGCCGCCCGCAGGGCGCGCAGGGCTCCCGTCACCGCCTCGGTCTCGGTGCAGAACACCGCGGTTATGCGGTCGGGGAGGGCGAGCATGCGGGCGACCTCCTGGGTCGCCCGCTCCTCGGTCTTGGGCCCGACCATCACCAGCTCGGGGTCGAAGAGGATGCGCGCGTCGTCGAGCGCGTCGAGGTATCCGCGCAGGCGCTCCCCGTCGGTCCACAGGTTGCGGGACGTCTCCGCCAGCAGCCCGCGCCGGGTGACGGGCCCCTTCGCCGCGGACGGCCCCCACACGAATCCGATGCGGCGGTGCCCGGCCGCGATGAGCATCTCGACCGCCTCCCGCGCCGCGTCGCGGTTGTCGATGACGACCGCGTCGAGGTCGAGCGACGCGACCGCACGGTCGACGAGGACGACGGGGATGCCCCGGTCCATCGCCGCCTTGATGTGCGCGACCTCGCCGCGGGCGACCGCGGCCGACGCGACGATGATGCCGTCGACGCGCTTGTCGATGAGCACGTTCATCGCCGCGACCTCCTCGTCGAGGTTCTCGTACGTGCTCAGCACGATCGTGTCGAAGCCCCGGGCGCGGGAGGTGTCGGAGATGCCGCGCATCACGCCGGCGAAGAAGGGATTGCCGATATCGGCGACGATCACTCCCAGGGTGTGGCTCACGCCTGTCGACATGCTGCGCGCGAGCGCGTTCGCGCGGTAGCCGAGCTTCTCGGCCGCCGCGAGCACCCGCTCCCGCAGTTCCGGGCTGACGTACCCATACCCGCCGAGCGTGCGGGCCGCGGTCGCGCGGCCGACGCCGGCCTCGGCGGCCACCTCGGAGATCGTCGGCGGCCCCGCCGCCTGGCTCCGGTCAGCTGGCATGGATCCCGCCCTCATTTCTCACGTTCGGAGGATCGCCACATGCTAACCACGGCCGGTCACCACGGCGGTGGGTCTGCCGTGGCCGAACGCGCCTTCGACGAAGCACTGATCGTAGGCGGCTTCCGCGCCGTCGCGCAGGGCTCTTTCGATCATGTCATGTCGCGGCGGGGTGCTCGTGGACCAGCCGGCGCGCAGCAGGGAGACCTCGAATCCGGCGAGGAAGGCGTCCCCGCAGCCCATGGTGTCGATGATCTGCCCCGGGTCGTCCACCCGGCGCGCCGGAGCCTCGACCGTGACGTGGCCGTCGTACGCGATCGCCCCGTCCACGCCGCGGGTGGCGAGCGCGAGCCCCGCGCCCCGCCGCACGACCTCGGCCAGGAGCGTGCGCGTGGCGGTTTCGTCGAGGTGGGAGCAGGACATCAGCACCAGGTCGGTGTGCGGGCAGACGCGGTCGAGGTACGCGGGGGTGCGGTACTCGTCCTCGCTGGAGAGGTCGAAGCTCACCAGCGTGCCGAGTCCGGCCAGCTTCGGCAGTTCGCTCTCGCTGCCGGAGTACACGCTTGAGTGCACGAGGTCGAAGGACGACACGTAGCCGAGCAGCCCGTCGTCGAGCACGAGCGGCTCCCGCACCGTGACCCCGCCGCCGTTCCAGCCGAGGAAGACGCGGTCGCCGTCGTCGACGCGCAGGGTGGAGACGCCGGTCTCACCGGCTCGCACGACACAGCGGTCGACGGCGATCCCCTGGGCGGTGATCGCCTCGACCAGGAAGCGGCCGAGCTCGTCGTCGCCGAAGACTCCCAGGTAGCCGGCTTCGAGGCCGAGGCGGTGGGCGTACACGGCGACGTTCACGCTGTTGCCGCCCGGGTAGTCGATGCCGCGGTCGACGAATCGGTCGACGACGTTGTCGCCGAAGCCGAGGACTCTCATAGGACTCTCCTGTGCGCGGGCCCGGTGCGTTGCGGAGCGGGGGCCCGGGAGGGGGACGCGCACGCCGGCGGGGCGCCGGCGTACGCGGACGGTCGGTTGCGGCAGGTGCGAGGGGGATCGCCGAAGGCCGCGCGTGGGTGCCCCGCCCGGACGGTCCGCCGGGCGGGGCGGGGGCTTTCTAGTAGTCCATGACGCGGTAGTAGCGGCGCAGGTCGAGCGAGTGGTCGCGGACCCTTTCGAGGTGCTTGCTGACGCGGCCCATCACGGTGTCGAGGACGAGCGGCGCGAGCAGGCCGCGGAACTCCGGGCTGATCCCCTCAAGCGGGTAGTCGCGCGTGTCGAAGACGGTGACGTCCTTCGAGATGCGCTTGGCGAAGGACTCGACGCGGTCGGTGAGGGCACGCGTCTCGTCCTCGCCCTGGAAGATGACGACGCTCGTGTCCTCTTCGAGCAGTTCGAGTGAGCCGTGGAAGAACTCGGCGCTGTGCACCCTGGTGGTGCGCAGCCACTGCATCTCCTCGAGGATGCACATGGAGTACAGGTAGGTGAAGCCCCACAGGTTCCCGCCGCCGACGAGGAAGTGGTAGTCGGTGTCCTTGTGGGCCTCGGCGAAGTCGGACGCGACGGGCTCGGCCTGCTTCGCCACCTCGACGAGGATCTGCGGGATGTTCGCGAGTTCGCCGGCGAACTTCTCGTAGCCCTCGAACTCACCCCTGCGCGAGAGCAGCCGGCCCATGAAGAGCAGCATCTGCGGGTCGAAGGGCCACGCCTTCGGCTCGGAGATGAGGGCGACGTCGACGTTCTGCGCGATGGGCGACTCGGGGTACCCGGTGAAGCCGATCGTGTAGACGCCCTTGGACTTGCAGTACTCGATGGCGCGGATGCTGTCGTCAGTCGTGCCCGAGACCGAGGTGAAGATCGCCACCGAGCGCTCGCCGAGGGTGGCGTCGCCCGAGACGATCAGCTCCGCCGCGATCACGGAGCGCACGCTGAGGGTGGAGCTGCGCCGGGCGAGGTGCTCGTACGGCCACATCTGGGCGTAGGTTCCGCCGGCGCCGACGAGGAAGAGGTTGTCGAACCCCTCGTCCACGAGGCGGTCGACCAGTTCCTCGATCTGGGGGCGCAACGCCACCGTGCTCGCAAGCTGTGAGAGGAATTCGGGCTCGTTGAAGCCGAGCATCTTCGTGTCCTTTCGGGAGTGCGTGGGGTCGGCGCCGCTCCGTGGCTGATGGCGACTGATACCGGTATCACGCGGAAGTCACGCTGGCACAGTAGGCGGCCGACGTCAACACCGCAACCGGCCGCGTATCGTGAACACCGCGCTGACCAGGAATTACAGGTCACATAACGACATCGAACCGGAAAGCAAAAAAAGATCTTGTTTCTGGGTCTGGTACCGGTATCAGAAGGTCTGTACAGTCAGCCCACACCAAACGGTTCGTGTTGGAGACACCACACGACGGATCTGAGGTGCCACGGCACCGGCGGTCCCCTCTCCCCCCGAGAGAAAGGAAGGCCATGCGCCCTCGCGCACTGACGACGTTCGCGGCACTCGTCGGGACCTCTGTCCTCACCCTCACCAGCTGTGCCGGCGGCGGCGGTGGCGGAACGGCCGACGCCCCCGCGGCCGACGTCGCCGCCGCCCCGGAGTTCTCCGGCACCCTGAGCATCCTCACCAAGTTCGCCGGCGACCCCCTTGAGCCCTACTTCAAGGACCTCGCCGCCGAGTACGAGAAGGCGCATCCCCAGGTGAAGGTCGAGCTCATCCAGGAGACCGACCAGAGCATCAAGGACAAGACCAAGACCCTGACCGCCTCGGACGCCCTCCCCGACATCTTCTTCACCTGGACCGGTAACTGGGCGGAGAACTTCGTGCGCGGTGGCCGCGCGGCCGACCTCAGCAAGGTGATCGGCCCCGACACCGAGTGGGGGAAGACCTTCAGCAAGGCGTCGCTCTCCGCCTTCGCCTTCGGCGGCAAGTACTACGGCATCCCGCTGTACAACAACGGCAAGTTCATGGGCTACAACAAAAAGGCCTTCGACAAGGCCGGGATCAAGGTGCCCACCAGCTTCGAGGAGCTCCTCGGCAGCTGCCGGACGCTGCGCGAGGCCGGGTACGAGCCCATCGCCTTCGGCAACAAGGACGGCTGGCCCGCGCTGCACTACATGCAGCAGCTCTTCGCCTACTCCGTGCCGAGCGACGTCTTCCGCGCCGACTTCAACCCCGAGACGGCCAAGCTCGACCACCCCGGCTACGTCAGCGCGCTCAAGCAGTTCAAGACCCTCGTCGACAGCTGCACCGACACCGGCAAGGGCACCAACGGCGTGCTCTACACCTCGGCGCAGGAGGCGTTCGCCAACGGCAAGGCGGCGATGTACTACCAGGAGATCCTGGAGTTCGACTCCGTGACCGGCGAGAAGAAGCTCCCCGTCGACGACTTCGGCATCTTCCCGCTGCCGGTCCCCCAGGGCGCCGCGGGCAACCCCAAGACGATCGAGGGTGCGCCCGAGGGTTACTTCGTCAACGCCAAGTCGCCGCGGGTGGCGCTCGCCGTCGACTTCATGAAGTTCGTCACGAGCGCGAAGAACGCCAAGACGCTCTCCTCGCCCCCGTACGGCCAGCCCAGCACGGTCATCGGCGCCGTCACGTCCGAGACGTCGAGCAAGGCCGTGTTCGAGGGCATCGAGGCGGTCAACCAGGCGCCGGAGCTGGCCAGCTGGCTCGACATGGTGACGGTGCCCGAGGTCTCCGACGCGTGGCTGGCCGGTGGTGAGGCTCTCATCAGCGGCGGCATGACCCCGGAGAAGGTGCTCGAAAGCGTGCGCCAGGCCTCGAACTCGGCCAAGTAGCCCCAGTCGAAGGGAGAGCGTGCCGGTGCGCGCCGTCTTTCACCGGGCACTCGGGCTCGCGTGGGTCATCCCCGCCCTCGCGGTGGTCGGGGTGTTCGTCTACCTGCCGCTCGTGCAGAACTTCGGGTTCAGCGCGCTCGAGTGGGACATCTACAGCGGGGAGCAGGAGTACGTCGGCCTGGAGAACTACAGCAAGCTGCTCAACGACCCGGTCTTCTGGTCGTCGTTCGGCAACAACGTGCTGTACGCGGTCGTCTCGATCGTGTTCCAGGTGTTCGGCGCGCTCCTCCTCGCCGCGCTCATCGAGAGCATCCGGAGCGACCGGTGGCGGCGCAACCTCCGGGCGATCTACTTCCTTCCCTCGGCGATCTCGCTGACCGTCGCGGGCCTGCTCTTCTACTTCATCTACGAGCCGAACCTGGGCCCGCTCAACCACCTGCTCGAAGCGGTGGGGCTCGGCGAGTTCACCCAGGCGTGGCTGGGCCAGGAGAGCACCGCGATGCTCGCGATCATCGCGATGAGCCAGTGGCAAGGCTTCGGGTACTCCACCCTGCTGTTCGCCGTCGCGATCCAGCGCATCCCGTCGGAGATCTACGGCGCGGCGGCCCTCGACGGCACCGGGCCGATCCGCCGTTTCATCCACGTGACGCTCCCCCTGGTGCGGGAGATGACCGGGCTGATGATGATGGTCACCATCTCGGGCGCGTTCCAGGTGTTCAACGAGGTCATGGTGATGACCAGCGGCGGGCCCAACAACTCGACCCAGGTGATGGGGACGTGGCTGTACCGGAGCGGTTTTGTCCGCAACAACTTCGGCTACGCCGCCGCGATCGCCACGGTGCTCTTCGTGATCACCCTCGGCATCGCCCTGGCGCAGATGTGGGTCACCCGCAGAAGAAGGGTGGAATGGTGAGTCGCCTGAGCTTCCTGGGCGTGATCGCACGCCTGTTCCTGTGGGCCTTCCTCCTCGGTCTCGCGGTGATCGTGCTCTACCCGCTGCTGTGGATGGTCCTCAACGGGTTCAAGACCAACGCCGAACTCTTCGGCAACCCCTTCGCCCTCCCCGCCGACTGGAGTTTCGAGAACTACCAGAAGGCGTGGAACCGCGGGGTGAGCGACTACCTCACCACCAGCGTGCTCGTCACGGTGACGTCGACGATCGCCACCGTGTTCATCAGCGCCTGGGCGGCCTACGGCCTCACCCGCGTGGAGATCCCGTTCAGCAGGACGGTCGCCGGGCTGATCCTCGGCGGGCTCATGCTCACCCCCACCGTGGCGCTCGTGCCGCTGGTGAAGATGTTCCAGGCGATGGGTCTGTACAACAGTTTCTGGGCGCTGCTCATCCTGTACACCGCCTTCCGGGTGCCCTTCACCACCTTCCTCATCCGCGCCTACATGATCGACCTTCCGCACGAGGTCGACGAGGCCGCCAAGATGGACGGCGCCAGCCGCTGGACGGCCTTCTGGCGGATCATCCTGCCGATGTGCAAGCCGATCATCACCTCGACGGTCATGCTGCACATCCTCTTCGCCTGGAACGAGTACCTCTTCGCGATGGTCTTCACCAGCGGCGCCGGCGTGCAGACCCTCCCGGTGGGCCTGACGAGCCTGATGAGCAAGCACGGCACCGACTACCCCGTCGTCTTCGCCGGCATGGTCATCGCGGCGGTCCCGGTGGTGCTGCTGTTCATCTTCGGTCAGCGTTACATCGTCAAGGGTCTCGCCGACGGAGTCGGCAAGTGACCGCGGCGCACCCCGTACGGCAGGAGCCTCGATGACTCTCTCCCTCCGGCAGATCACCGGTTCGAACTTCGCGTACCAGCACCTGCCGTTCGAGCGGTTCCTCGACGACGCCGCCGACCTCGGCCGCGAGCAGGTGGAGCTGTGGGGCATCGCGCCGCAGCTCCACGTCCCGCAGCTGAGCGACGCCGAGGCGCGCGCCATCCGCCGCCGCGCCGAGTCGCGCGGCCTCACGGTACGCTGCCTCACCCCCGAGCAGGTGATGTACCCGGTCAACGTGGCCTCGCCCGTCACCTGGCTGCGCGCGGCGAGCATCGGCATGTTCCGCCGCGCGGCCGAGCTGTGCGCGGAACTCGGAGCGGAGCTGCTCCTGCTGACTCCGGGCCGCGGGTTCGAGAACGAACCGGTGGAGGCCGCGTGGCGCCGCTCCGCCGACGCGATCGGCGAGATCGCCGCCTACGCCGGCACCCTGGGGGTGACGTGCGTGGTCGAACCGTTGCAGCGCGTGGAGTCGAACCTCGTCAACGACTCCCGCGCGCTCGCGAGGATGCTCGACGAGATCGGCGCGCCGAACCTGGGCGCCGTGCTCGACACCGTGGGCATGGCCGTCGCCGGGGAGAGCGTCGACGACTACTTCGACGTCCTCGGCGACCGCGTCCGCCACGTGCACCTGATCGACGGCCGGCCCGCCGGACACCTGGCCTGGGGCGACGGGGAGCTGCCGCTGGCCGACTACCTCGCCGCCCTGGACCGCCGGGGATACCGCGGGTACATGACCTTCGAGCTCTTCGGCGACGGCGGTTACGCGTTCGAGCCGCGGCCGGTGGTGGAGCGGTGCCTCGCGGCCGTGCGGGCCGCGCTCGCCGCCTCCGGCCGGCCCTGAGCCTCCGGGACACCGGCGAGTCGCCGGCCGGGGCCGGTCCGCCGGGATCGGCCGTTCGCCGGGACGGCCGGTCCGCCGGGATCGGATCGGCCGTTCGCCGGGATCGGTCGCTCGCCGGGATCGGCTCGGCCGCCGGGCTCGGCCGTCCGCGCCCGCCGCCGTACCCTCGGCGGTCTCACGTCCTGCCGGGTCATCGCCTAAAGTCGGGCGAATGGCCCCGACTCCCTCCCGGCTGGCCTGGCTGGACGCCCTACGGGGGCCCGCCGCGCTGGCCGTCGCACTGCACCACTCCGCCTGGACCTTCATCCCGGGCATCTGGGGCGAGGTGGATCGCAGAATCGACGTCGGCACCTGGGGCGTCTTCGTGTTCTTCCTGGTCAGCGGCTATATCATCCCCGCCTCCCTGGAACGGCGCGGCGACCTGCGGGCCTTCTGGATCGGCCGGGCCTTCCGCCTCCTCCCCCTGCTGCTCACCGCACTCGGCCTGGCGCTCCTCCTCGCGTACGCCGGTGCGTACGCCCTCCACCCGGGGCTGAGCCTGCGTCCCCTTCCCCTCGTCGCGCTCGGGAACGTGACGATGCTGCAGGAACTCCTCGGCGTGCCCCCCGTCATCAACGTGATGTGGACGCTCTCCTACGAGATGGCGTTCTACCTTCTGGCGGCCGGGCTGTTCACCGCGGGGCAGCAGCACCGGCCGGCCGTGACCGCGGTCGTCCTGGCGCTGCTGGCCGTACTCCTCGGGCTCCTGACGCGGGGCCCGGCCATCGGCGGCCGGGCCGACCTGGTCGCCACGCTCCTCGGCGTCGCGGTCGTCGCGGTCATCGTCGTGTCGGCGCGGGCGCGCGGCGGGACACGCACGGCCGCCGCGGTGACGGGCGGACTCCTCGGCCTCGCGCTGGTGATCCTGGGCAGCCGGATCGGCGCGTGGCAGGGCCTGATCATCCTGGCCGTGATGTTCGCCGGCACGGCCGTGTACCGCGCCGAACAGGGGACGATCCGGTGGCGTACCGCCGTCGCCGCCGTGGTGACGGTCCTGGCCTGCGGGGTCTTCGCCAAGGACGACCCCGGCTGGGCGCCGGCGATCCTGTCGGCCGCCGCCTTCTTCGCGGCCGCGTTCGCGCTGCGGCGCAGGTCGTTCCCCCGGTGGCTCGCCCACCTCGGGGTGATCAGCTTCTCCCTCTACCTGCTGCACCCGCTCCTGTTGGGGGTGAGTCCGAACCTTCCGCTGTTCTTCCTCGTCCTGGTGCCGCTCGGCCATCTGACCCACCGCCTGATCGAGGCCCCCGCCCAGCGCCTCGGCCGCCGGCTGGCCCGGTCGTCAGCGGGGGAGCCGGGGTCGCCGGCGGCTTTTCCGCGGTGAGTTGGCCGTCGTGCCAAGGCTCGTGGGATTGTTGCGCCCTATGAATAGATCGTCCAAGATGACGCACATCCTCCTGGCAGCCGTGTTCGCCGCCGGCCTCTCCGCTTGCTCAGGGGAGGGCACCTCGTCCGCTCCCTCCGCCGCCCCGGCCGCCGCCGAGACCTCCCCGGCTCCGGCCGCCGCCGAGACCGCCGCCGACTCCCCGGCCGCTTCCGCCGCCGAGACCGCCGCCGAGACCTCCCCGGCCGCTTCCGCCGAGCCCACGGCGGGGACGCCCGACGAGGGCGACGGGGCGGGGGACACGGGACCCGCCGTCGCGCTGATCGGAACGCTCGGCGTGGATCTGTCACAGCCGGGCTGGATCACGGTGCAGCTCGACGGGGGTGACACCCAGCCGGTCATGCTCAGTCCGGGCGCGGTGGTGCTCGACGTGCAGGGAGCGGTCTGCGACGAGGGCAAGCTTCCGCACAAGTGCACCGCGGCGCAGCTGGAGAAGGCGCTCAAGGCGGGCAAGTCCTTCTACGCCAAGGTGACGCTCAAGGGCGGGGTGGCCATGCAGGTCGAGGAGATCGTCCAGAACTGACGGCTTCCCTCCCCGCCCGGGGCGGGGGGATTCCGCGATTCCCGGGCAGGCGTTCCCGGTATGCCGGGTGTCCGCCGGCCGTCGGCGAACGGGCCGGGCGGCTCCGGGCGTTCCCCGGGGTTCCGGAGGTTTCAGAAGCTCCGGGAGCTTCGGGAGTTCCGGGGGCCAAGGGGTTCCGGGCGGCTTCGCCGGCCCGGCCGGCGACCTGCGACCGCCCGGGGGCAAGCACCTGTCCGGGGCGCGTCAGAACGTGAAGTCCTCGGCGGAGTCCTCCGTCCCCTGCGTTCTCCGCAGTTCGGCCCGGAGGCCGGGCACCAGGAGTTCGAGAGCCCTGTGCCATTCACGGTGACGCCCGGGGTGCTCCACCATGGCTCCGCACGTCCTGCACATGGGTGGCTGGTTCTGCGTCATGCGGGGATCCCTTCGACGTGGGCGATCGGTACCAACACCTGCCCTGCCGTGCGGTTCCGGAACCACCTTTCCGGAACCGGCCGCCGCGCCCGTGCGGTCGCCCCGGTCTTCCCGCACCGCGGTCGCCCCGGCCATCCGGAGCTGACAGGGCGGCGGCGGACCGGATCGTCGACCGGGTCGACGCCGTCCCCGATCGCGGGCACGGTGGGAACGGTCTCCGGCGCGGCTCTGCCGCGCGGCGTCTCCAGGACCGGCTCGTTGAGCGCGTCGACGAGTTGCTCCTCCTCGTAGGCGAAGCGCGCCTCCAGCCTCGGCGGCCGGCCGGTCGAGTTCCGCCCGGGTCCGGGTCAGTGCCCGGGTCCGGGTCGGGCCCGGCCGCAGGTCTGCGTTCAAGGCTCGCTTTCACGGTTCACGTTCAAGGCTGTCGGCCGAGGTTCGGTTCCGGGTCCGCGTTTGGTACGGCAATACGGAAATCCAGTGTCATTCCATGACATAGGGGTACGGCCTGGGGATACCCGGAGGTCCATCACCGGCCGCGGCAGACCTTCCGGTTTTCCGGCGCCCGCGCCGAGGAGACCGCCACGGCCGACGGGGCGGCGTGGCCGCCGGGCCGGGCCGCCGGTGGACCGGGATCGGAAAGCGACCAGTCGGATGAGGTTCGTATGAGCCAGGAACACGTTCGCATGAGCCAGGAGGGCGATCACATGAGCCAGGAGGGCGATCGCACGACGGACCGCCTCGCCCGCGCGCTGGGCTGGGCCAGCCTTGGCCTGGGCGCGGTGCAGATCGCCGCCCCGGGCGCCGTCGGCCGGCTCAGCGGTGTCGGTGACTCGGCCCCGGCCCGGGGCACGGTGGTGCTGGTGGGCGCGCGTGAGCTCTTCCACGCGGCGCTCCTGCTGGGCGGCGACAGACCGGCACCCTGGGCGTGGACGCGCGTCGCGGGCGACGTCCTGGACCTGACGATGCTCGGCCGGGTGGTCGCCGCCCGTACCGGTACGCGGCGCCTCCGCGCCGTGGCCGCGACGGGGGTGGTCGCCGGTATCGCGGCCGTGGACCTGTGGACCGCGCTCCGCGTGGGCCGGCGCGGCGCGGGAAGGCCGGGCGGGCGCGGTGCGGGAGGGCCGGGCGGGCACGTCCGGAGCCTGCGCGCGGCCATCACGGTCAACCGCCCCCGCCAGGAGGTGTATCGGTACTGGCACGACATCGAGAACCTGCCCCGTTTCATGATCCACCTGGAGTCGGTGAAGACGACCGGCGACGGGCACTCGCACTGGAAGGCGAAGGCGCCGGCGAACTGGACCGTCGAGTGGGACGCGGAGACCGTCCAGGACCGGCCGGACGAGGTGATCGCCTGGCGCTCCATGCCGGGCTCCGCCGTCGGCAACCGCGGCCTCGTGCGCTTCACCGACGCCCCGGGCGGGCGCGGCACCGAGGTGCGGGTGGAACTGGACTACGACGTGCCGGGCGGCCGGCTCGGCCTCGCCCTCGCCAGGCTGCTGGGCGAGCACCCCGAACAGCAGGTACGGGACGACCTGCGCCGGTTCAAACAGATCGTGGAGACCGGCGAGGTGGTCCGCTCCGAGGGCAGCCCGGAGGGCACCCGCGCGCTGCGGCAGGCGATGCAGCGACCCGCCCAGCCGGTGAGATGAGGGGGATCCCATGAAAGCCATCTGCTGGATGGGCCGGAACACGGTCGAGGTCCAGGAGGTTCCCGACCCCAGGATCCTGAACGCCCGCGACGCCATCGTCCGCGTCACCTCGACCGCGATCTGCGGCTCCGACCTCCACCTCTACGACGGCTACATCCCCACCATGAAGAAGGGCGACATCCTCGGCCACGAGTTCATGGGAGAGGTGGTGGAGGTGGGCCCGGAGGTGAAGACCCTGCGGGTCGGCGACCGGGTGGTCGTCCCCTTCCCCATCGCCTGCGGCAACTGCGGCGCCTGCGAGCACGGCCTGTACTCGGTGTGCGAGAACTCCAACCCCAACGCCGGCCTGGCGGAGAAGTTCATGGGCCACTCGCCGTCCGGCATCTTCGGCTACTCCCACATGCTCGGCGGCTACCCGGGCGGCCAGGCGGAGTACGCGCGCGTGCCCTTCGCCGACGTGGGGCCGATCAAGATCGAGGACGGCCTGCCGGACGAGAAGGTGCTGTTCCTGTCCGACATCCTGCCCACCGGGTGGATGGGCGCGGAGATGTGTGACATCAAGCCCGGTGACGTCATCGCCGTCTGGGGGGCGGGACCGGTCGGCCAGTTCGCCGTCGCGAGCGCCTTCCTGCTGGGTGCCGAGCGGGTCATCGCCATCGACCGCTTCCCCTACCGGCTGCGGAACGCCGAGCGCGCGGGGGCGGAGACGCTCGACTACGAGGAGGTCGACGTCTTCGACGCGCTGCGGGAGATGACAGCCGGCCGAGGTCCGGACGCGTGTATCGACGCCGTCGGCATGGAGGCGCACCACCCGACCCCGGCCGTGCACGCCTACGACCGGGTCAAGCAGGCGACCCGGATGGAGACCGAGCGGCCGCACGCCCTGCGCGAAGCGATCATGTCCTGCCGCAACGGCGGGACCGTCTCCGTGATCGGCGTCTACGGCGGCTTCGTCGACAAGTTCCCGATGGGCTCGCTGATGAACCGATCGCTCACGTTGCGGGCCGGTCAGTGCCACGTCCAGCGGTACCTGGAGCCCCTGCTGGGCAGGATCCGCAACGGTGACATCGATCCCAGCTTCGTCATCAGCCACCGCATGGCGCTGGAGGACGCCCCGCGCGGCTACCGGATGTTCAGGGACAAGGAGAACGAGTGCAACAAGATCGTCCTCGTCCCGTAGCCGCGGGGGTGTTCCCGTCGAGTCACCCGGTCAGCCGCCCATCCGCTCCACCGGTCTGCCCAGCAGCGCCGCGCGCGCGGGGACCAGCGTCGCCGCGAAGGCCAGGCCCAGCGTGACGGCGACCATCACGGCGTACGTCAGGGGCGGCACGTACGGCAGCGGCGACTCCGTTATGCCGTAGCTGATCGCCACCAGCGTCGGCGCGGCCACCGCCGTGCCGACGGCCACCGCGATCCCGCCGACCAGCACCGCCTCCCAGCGGATCATGCCGAGCACCTGCCGCCGGGTGCCGCCGACCACGCGCAGCAGGGCGAACTCCCGAACCCGCGCCCCGGTGGCCATGACCAGGGTGTTCACCACCGAGATGACGATGAACACGATGATCAGGCCGAGCGCCAGGAGGTTGGCCCAGGCGTTCTGTTCCTGTTCCACGTCCCGCACGGCGGAGGCGCCCGCCCGGTCCAGGACGGCCAGGCCCGGAGAGAGCGTGGTGAGCGCGTCCCGCAGGTCGCTCCGGCCGGCGGTCACGAGGACCAGCCGGTCGGTCAGGCCGGTGGCCGTGTGGGCGCGCACGTGAAGGCGCCCCGGGGCAGGTCGATCGTTATCCCGCGCAGCGCGTGCACGGTCTGCTTCCGCTGCCTGTATATCTTGGTCACCGCGTTCAACCGCACCGCGTATGCCGTCATGGGCCTCTTCCCGCTCCCCGACCGTGCTCCGTCACCCTGCCCGGGAGGCATGACGGTGCCGCGCATGGCGACGCCGCGTCCCCCGGATCTTCGCGACAAACGTACAAATCACCAGATGCCGGGCACGAGCTTGCTCTCCCCCGGTTCGGGGTAGTGCTGGCCCTACCCCTGCCCGCGCGATCTCCCGGTCCCGTACGGAGGGCCGGGACGGCGGCCGACCAGAGCGGGGGCGATATGCGGCGCGGACCGGGGCGGGGGCGATATGCGGCGCGGACCGGGGCGCGACACGGGCGGGGGTGCGACACGGGGGTGTGACACGGGGCGGCGCGAGACGCGGGCCGGGGTGCGATACGGGGCGATGTGAGACGCGCGCCGGGTGCGATACGGAGCGGGGCGGTTTGGGGCGGAGCGAGACATGGGCCGGGACCGGGCGCGGGCCAGGACGGGTAAAGGCCTCCCCAACCCGTTCGTGTCGCGATCGCGAACGAACGCGGGCGCGTGTCTTCTGGGCGGGAGTGTTGCCCCGCTTTCCTGGAGGTCGGAGATGAGAAAGTCGCTCCACGCCGGCGTACTCGCGCTCGGCTTGCTCGCAGCCGGTTGCGGCGGTGCCGAGGAGGGAGGCACGGCCGGATCGATCACTGCGGATCAGGTCAAAGCCTCGCCCACCTCGTACGAGAGCCCTGCCGCGTCCCCGACGGCGGGCGCGGCCAAGGTCGACCTGGGAGAGACGAAGATCGGGAAGGTCCTGGTGGGTGCGGACGGCCGCACGCTGTACCTGTTCGAGAAGGACAAGGACGGGAAGTCGGCGTGCAGCGGCGACTGCGCGACGGCGTGGCCGCCGTACGTCACGGACGGCAAGCCCGAAGCGGGAGAGGGCGTCAAGGAGGGCCTGCTCGGCACCACCGAACGGGAGGACGGCACGAAGCAGGCGACCTACAACCGTCACCCGCTGTACTACTACGCCAAGGACACCAAGGCCGGGGACGTCCTGGGCCACGACATCGAGGGCTTCGGCGCCGAGTGGTACGCGGTGAACGCGGACGGCAAGAAGGCCAAGGGCTGAGGTCCTCGCCGGGGCCGATGACCCCGACCACGCCCGGTGGCCCACAGGACCGCCCCGTAGGCTCGTTCACACGATGAAGATGATGACGTTCAACGTGCTCAACGGTGGCGAGGACCGGTTCGACCGGATACGCGCGATCGTCGCGGCGGAAAGGCCCGACCTCCTGGTATTCCAGGAGTGCGTCGGCTGGGAGGACGGCGAGAGGCTCCGTGCCGTGGCCGCGGCGATCGGGGTGCCCGCGACCGGCGACCACCTCGTCATGGGACGCGCCAATCGCAGGGGAAGCGGCAGGCGGTACAACGTCTGCCTGGTGTCCCGGCCGCCGATCCTGAGCCACCGGGTGCACGCGCCGTCGCCGATGGCCCACTGCCTCGTCGAGGCCGAGATCGCGCCCGCCGGGGACGGCCCGCCGCTGCTGGTCCTCGGTACGCACCTCGTCTGGACGGACGAACGGGCGAGGCTGGCCGAGGTGGACGAGATCCTGCGCCTCGTCCCCCCGGCGGCCGTCGCCGAGCGCGACTGCGTGCTGCTCGGCGACCTCAACGCGCTGTCCCGGCACGATCCCCACCCCGCCGATCTGGGTGACCGCCTCGCCGCGGCGGGCATCGGCAAGTACGGCCACCCGCCCCGGTTCGACGTGATGGACCGCCTGGAGGCGGCCGGCTGGGTCGACGCCCTGCGGGCCGCGCCCCGCTCACCGCGCTGGGTCACCGCGCCGCGCGAGCGGAACGGCGTGCGGGTCGACACGCGCCCGGACTACGTGCTCGTCTCGCGCCCGCTCGCCGCCAGGCTCGCCTGGGCCGACGTGGTCGACACCGGCACGGCCTCGGACCACCACGCGGTCGTCGCCGCCGTGGATCGGGGGCGGGAACCCGCGGGAAAGCCCGCCGATCACACCGCGGCGGGGCCGGGGGCCGTCCCGCGGCTCACATCTTCGTGAACCCGGCCCACCACGTGCACCTGACCGTGTCAGCGCACGGCCACAGCCGGGCCTCCTCGGTGGCGGAGAGCAGGTCCAACGCCCCGATGTCGATTTCCCCGCCCTCAGTCGCGTCGCGCTCCCTCGGGCCAGATGACACGGACGTTCATACCGCGCCGCCGCGCCTCGGCCACGACGTCCGCCGTTCCGCCGTAGCCTCGTGCGGGCCTGCCGTCCCAGACGGCGAACAGTTCGTCGGCGTGGTCGAGCATGAGACAGCCGGCGGCCATGTGCGATTCGGGGGTGGAATCGACGAACTCCAGCTCGTGAACACGCTCGGCCAGGCCCAGCAGGGCGTCGTACTCATGGCGCGTCTCGGCGGGCAGCCCTTCCCGATACCGCCGTGCGGGAATCACCGCCTCCAGGGTTCCGCCCAGGGTGATGACGGCGCGGGCGAAGATCTGGTCGGCGCCGTCCGCGAGGCAGGACAGGCCCGTGATCGCCGGGGCGTGTCCTGCCAGTGATTCCCGGATCGCTTCGCTGACCAGCGCGACGGTCTCGGCGGGAAGGCCACGATGCCCGGAGACGGCGATACGGATCATGAAGCTATTTTTAGAGGAGAATCGTCCGGAGATGGTCATCGAACGCGCGGACGCCGGCCGTCACCGGACCGCCGTAGGTCCGGCGGAACCGCCTGGCGCGCTGGATGACCCGTTCGGAGCCGTAGGTCACCCCCACCGTCAGGGCGCCCGTGGCCAGGTGGAAGGCCTCGTCGTAGTGCCCGGACATGGCCTTCGCCGTGGCGATCTCGATCATCAGCACTCCGCGCTGCTTGGTGGCGGGTTGCGTGGAGGACAGCGACTCGGCGAACGCGGCCACGGCCTCGTCGGCGCGGCCGAGCCGCACCATGACCAGGGCGCGGTATCCCGCGAGCTTCGCATGATCGAACGGGAAGACCCACGGCCAGGGCGGGGCTGACGCCCGTTCGCCGGCCAGCACCGCCGATTCCGCCTCCCGCAGCGCTCCCAGCGCCGCGGAGGCATCGCGGGCGGTCGCGTGGCCGAGCGCCTCGATGCTGGACAACCACGCCCGTGCGATCGCCGGTGGGCGCTCACCCAGCTCCTGCCGGGCTTTCGAGAGCAGTCCCAACGCCGACGCGGGATCGTCCGCGTCGATCTCGAAGGCCGCCAGGCTGCCGATCATGTATCCCGCCAGCAGCGAGTGCCTGGCCTGACGGGCGCTGCCGATCGCCAGACGGTAGTAGGTGCGGGCGGTCCCGGTGTCCTGCATGTCGGCATGGACCCAGGCGGCGAACCCGGCGGCCTCGCTCAGCACCGCGCGGATGTCGTCCGCGAAGCGGGATCGCTCCGCCCGCCCGAGGACGCGGTTCGCCAGGTCCACGTGGGCCACGGCCCCCCGTGCCAGCTCACGGGCGGGGGTGGTGGCTTCCAGTCGTCTTTGCGCGCCGGTGATGCTGGTCAGTGTGGGCGCGGTGGTCTCGTTCACCTCCGCGCGTCTGGGCAGTGGCAGGGCGGCCAGCGCCGTGAGGGCCACCGCCTTACCGAAGTCTCTGCGTTTCGTCGGATCGTCATCCCCTCGGACACCGAATCGGAGCAGGTGAAGAGGAACTCCGATTCGGAGTGATATCTCCCGAACCTGGTCCACGGTGAGCGATTGGCGATTACGCACGACTTTGGACACCCAGCTCTGGGAGTAGCCGACAGCCTCCGCCAGTTGGCCCTGTGTCCATCCGTTGGCACGCTGTATCTCGACAAGAACGGCGGGAATGTCGCACTCGGCAAGAGCGGCGGCCACGGCGGGCGCAGACCAGAACTGAGGCGGAAGACAGCCCTGGTTCTGATTCACAACGTTAGGTTAGGCGCGAGAGTGCCATCGCACGGAAATTCCCGAGGAGAATATCCCCAGCGCCATGAGTGCTACGGCATTCACCGGGGCTTCTTCCGCACTGAGGATCGCTGCATGAGCGCCTCTCCGCTCCACGTAGCCGAGCGACTACGGGTCGCACTGGAAAGTTTCGGCATTTCTGCTGATGTGCATGACGGTCATGGCATCGCTCTCGTCTCGGTCCGGGTGGGTCTGGTCGTCTGGTGCCACGGTGACCGTTACTGGTGGCGTACCGGCTGGAACCCCACCCGTCAGCGGTTCACCTACACCTGGCACGCGGCAACGGACCCTGCCGGGGCCGCACGCCGGGTCGCGAGCCGCTGCGCCGACCTCAGGAACAGGCACCCGCTGTCCGAACTGGTGACGGAAGCCCGCAGTGAGGTCGTCTGACCAGTCCGTGAGCGAGGACGTCGCGATCGCGCCGCGGTCGGGAAGAGGACGTCATGATCGCGCCGCGGTCGGGAAGAGGACGTCGCGACCGCGCCGAGGCCGGGCGGCGCCGGGCCGGTGGCGATCCGGCCCCGTCAGGCCGCTGAACGGCCCCTGATCACCCCTTCACGGACCGGCGGGGTGGCGCAGTGCATGGAGGGCCTGCGCCACCCCGCCCTGCCCGGCCGGGAAGGCCGTCACCCGGGGCGATTCGATGCGTGGCGGCGTTTCCGTCGTCACTCCGCCGGAGCCGCCGAGGCCGTTCCGATCCGGAGAACCGCGTCCTCACGTCGGTCACCGGATTCGCCGGGGTGTCCAAGAACGAAGACCGTGGCGTCACCTCCGTGCCGGGGCCGCACGAGTGGCCTTTCGCGCGTCCCGGGCGAAGGTGACAGTGCGCGGAGGATGGCGAGGAATCCATCACGATCTGCACGTTCAAATCTCGGAGTACTTTATCGAAGGATAATAGTGTCATCCCGAGACATCCATATTTGGCCTTTGGAAGGCGGGGTAGAAAGATCCCCGCGGTCGATGTTCACGGAGAAATCGGGAATGCCGTGTGCCGCCCCGCGCATCCGTTCTGCCGGGGTGTCAGTCATACGCCTTCTTCTGGTGGCGGACGGCCTTTCCGGCATCACCTGGTGGCGGGGCTCTCGCCGCCCCGGCCGGCGGTGAGCCGGTCTCGTGCCGTCACGCGTGAACGGTCGCTACGTGGACTGCCGGATGACCAGTTCCGTGGGGAGGGTCGCCGAGGAGACGGGCCCGCCGTCGAGGTGGCGCAGCAGCAGGCGCACCGCCGCCCGCGCCTGCTCGGCCCGCAGACCGCGCACCGTGGTGAGCGGGGGGACGGCGTAGCAGGCGGCCTCGATGTCGTCGAAGCCGACGACCGCGACGTCGTCCGGCACCCGGCGTCCCGACTCGTGCAGCACCCGCAGGGCACCCAGTGCCATCAGGTCGCCTGCGGCGAAGACCGCGTCCAGGCCCGGGTCGTCGCGCAGGAGCCGGCGCATCGCCTCCGCCCCGGACGCGTGGGTGAGATCGCCGACGGCGACGATCAGCCGGTGCCCCGCCTCCCGCAGGGTCTCGCGGTATCCGCGGAGTCGCTCCTGCGCGGCGGTCACGTCCGGCGGGCCGGAGATGGCGGCGATCCTGCTCCGCCCCCGGTCCAGCAGATGCCTGACCGCCGCCGCCGCGCCCCCCGCGTTGTCGACGTCGACGTACGGCGTGCGGGTCGCCACCGCGGGCCTGCCGAGCAGCACGGCCGGCACGCTCGTCCCGGCCAGCGCGCCGGGCAGCGTGTCGGCGCCGTGCGCCGACACGAGCACGACCCCGTCCACGTGCCCCGAGGTGACGTACTGCTCCACCCGCTGCCGGCTCCGGGGCGTGTCGGCCAGCATCAGCGTGACGTGTTTGCCCGCCTCCTCCAGCTCCCGCACGGTTGAGCGGACCGTCGCCGAGAACAGGGAATCGCCGGCGTGTGACCCGTCGGAGACGTCGGAGACGACCAGCGCGACCGTGTCGGTGCGCCGGGTCACCAGGCTGCGGGCGGCCGAGTTGGGGACGTAGCCGAGCTCGGCGACGGCCTTCATGACGATCTCGCGGAACTCGTCGCTGACCATGCTCTCACCGTTGATCACCCGGGAGACGGTCGATCTCGACACGCCCGCGCGGGCGGCGACCGCCTCCAGGGTGGGCCGTCTGGCGCGCTCGCGGCGCAGTCCGTTGCGCCGGATCACCTCGCGGTACCACAGGGCGCTGTCCTTGGGCAGCCGCCGCTGCGTCTCGAAGTCGACGTGCACGATCCCGAAGCGCTTGTGGTAACCCTCGGCCCATTCGAAGTTGTCCATCAGCGACCAGGCCAGGAAACCGCGCAGATCGACCCCGGCCTCGATCGCCTCGTGCGCCGCGCGCAGGTGGTTGTCGAAGAACGCCGTGCGGTCGGTGTCGTGCACCCGGTCACCGGTCACGACGTCGTCGAACGCGGCACCGTTCTCGGTGACGATCAGGCCGACCTCGGGGAAATCGCGCGAGAGCCGGACGAGCAGCCGGGACAGGCCGGTCGGCACGATCGGCCAGCCCATGGCGGTCGTCGGCGCGTGGGCGCCGCTGAACATGACGTCCTCCGTGCCGGGGTAGGCCGCGTTGGCCGGCTCTCCGGGCTCGGAGCGCACCACGCACGGGGTGTAGTAGTTGATCCCGAGCAGGTCGATCGGCTGGTTGATCGTTTCGAGGTCGCCGTCGAGGACGTGGCCGAGACCGGCGATCCGGTCCACGATCGCCAGCACCGGCTCGGGATACTCCCCGCGCAGGACGGGGTCGAGGAACTGCCGGTTGAGCAGGCAGTCGACCCGGTTCACCGCCTCGGCGTCCGCGGCGGACGGCACGAGATCCGGATCGCTCACCTGGCCCGGGGTCATCACCGGGGCGAGGTTCAGGGTGAGCGCGATCTCGCGGGCGCCCGCGTCGCGCAGCACCCGGGCACCGAGCCCGTGGGCGAGCAGCAGGTGGTGGGAGGCCCGGAACGCCTCCGCCGCCGAGGCGCGGCCCGGCGCGTGCGCGCCGATGCCGTACCCGAGGAAGGCCGCCACCCAGGGCTCGTTGATCGTCATCCAGGTGCCGACCCGGTCGCCGAGGCGATCGTGCACGGCCCGCGCGTAGTCGGCGAAGCGGTGGGCCGTGTCACGGTCGGTCCAGCCGCCGCGGTCTTCCAGCTCCTGGGGCAGGTCCCAGTGGTAGAGGGTCACGTAGGGCGTGATGTCGGCCGCGAGCAGCTCGTTGACCAGCCGGTCGTAGAAATCGAGCCCGGCTGCGTTGACGGGGCCCGAACCCGACGGCTGGACGCGGGGCCAGGCCACCGAGAAGCGGTAGGCCCCGAGGCCGAGCTCGGCCATCATCCGGACGTCGTCGGCGTGGCGGTGGTAGTGGTCGCAGGCCACGTCGCCGGTGTGGCCGCCCGCCACCCTGCCCGGCGTGCGGGAGAACGTGTCCCAGATCGAGACGCCTCGACCACCCTCGCGTGTGGCCCCCTCGACCTGGTACGCGGCGGTGGCCGCACCCCACACGAAGCCGTCGGGGAAGGACAGGGTCTCACCTCGCGCGGAGATGGTCGTTGCGGTCACTCGCCGGCCCCCTCGTCTCGCTCGCGTCCGTGATCGGCGGCACAGCAGCCCGTGCCACCGACAATGGTGCCCCAGCCGGAGGCGCGGGGGTACCCGGCCGTCGGCTGAGGCCGTCCGGCCGCATCACCGGAGGGGACGGTGCTCTCCGGTGGGCGGGTGGTGCCGGAGACGGACGTGAGCGGGTGTCGGGTCGAGGACGTGAGCGGGTGCCGGATGGGAGGCGTGGACGGGTGTCAGGCTGAGGGCGTGAGCGGGTGCCGGGCTGAGGGCGTGAGCGGGCGCCGGGCTGAGGGCGTGAGCGGGCGCCGGGCGGGGGTCAGTCCTCGGTGAGCTTGAACACGCGGTCGACCAGCTGGTGGAGGTGATTCTGGAAGCGCCGCTGCGTCTCGGGGTCGTCGGCCAGGGAACTGCCGCCGCGGGCGAGCGCCTCGCCGTGCAGGAAGCCGTACACGCTCCAGATCAGCGTCCGCACCATCAGCTCCAGATCCACGCGGTCGTCGATCAGTCCGGCCCGCGCGGCGCCGCGCAGCGCGTCGCGGGTGCGGTTGATGAGGCGGAGCGCGTAGTTGCGTTCGAGGTCGGGGATGTCGGCGGCGTCGCCGAGCCAGCGGTGCATCCACAGTGCGGGGATCTGCGGGTTGGCGATGCAGAACCGCAGGTAGTCATCGGTGAGCCGGTACATGGCGGCGGCGACCTCCCGGCGGTCGGCGGCGTCCGGGAGGGCGCTGAGCGCGTTCTCCACGACGACGCGTTCCGCCTGGTGGGAACGCTCTATGACGGCGAGGTACAGGCCGAGCTTGTCGCTGAACCGCTCCTGTATCCAGGCCGGATCCTGCCCGGTGGCCTCCGCGACGGCCTGCAACGACGTGCCGTCGTAGCCGAACGCGGCGAACAGCCGCATCGCGACCTCGATGACCGCATCGCCCTGCCTGTCGTCATCCAGAACCATGGATCCGATTCAAGTCGCTTGATCAGGTAGAGGTGGTCAAGCGCTGGTTCGGGGGTGGTCAAACCTGCGTATGCGATGTCCTGCCGGACCCGTCCCGCCGGTCCGTCCGGCGGGCCGGGCGGTCCGGACGGTCCGCGGGGAGTCGTACGGGCTCTACCGGTCCGTCCGGCGGGGCCGCGCGGTCGGACGGTCCGGACGGTCCGCGGGGAGTCGTACGGGCTCTACGGTCGGCGGGAAGCGGCGCGGGCTCTACGATCCGCGGGTCAGGACGGCAGGATCCGCAACTCGCCCTCGCGGGTCAGCGCGGTGATCCGGCGCGGGGCCTCGGGGTTCCACCGCACCTTGGTGATCGTCTGCGCGGCGTCGACCCGTATGTCGTACCCGTCGGCCTCGGGGACCCGCACCTCCACGTCCCCGGCGGTCCGCACCACGGTCCTGACGTCGGTGGGCGGCCCGGAGAACTCCAGGATGGCGTGGCCGGTGCCGGTCTCGACGTCGGCCTTGGCCGAGCGCAGGGCGACACCGTCCACGCTTCCCTCCTCCGAGCGCACCCAGAGCGTGCCCGGCGTGTCCCGCACCATCACGTCGCCCGTGGTGGTCGTCAGCCGCAGGTCGCCCCGGATGCCGTTCACCCCGACCGTCCCGGAGTGGGTCGTCACCTCGACGTCGGTGGTCACGGGCAGGCCCAGCGTGTAGTCGGCCCGGCAGGCGGGAGGGTGGTCCGGCGGCTCCACCCTGGGGCAGCGGATGCCGAGCCGGAGCGTCTGCCCGTCCCACTCCTCGGTGACCGACGGCCTGAGCCCGATCCAGGAGACCGACCGCTCCAGGTCCAGCCACCCGGTCTGGCCGGGGACGACCGAGACGTTGACGGAGCCCGTGGCGTCCACGACGATCTTCGGCGACGTGAGCGCGCGCGACGACAACGTGGTCTCCACCGTCTCGCCGACCGCGGTGGCCTCGATCCACACCGCCACGGAGGTCACGATCACGGCGAGCGCGGTGAGCGCGCCGCCCACGACGATCCAGGCGATCCGGGCTTTGCTTCGTATCGGCATGCTCTTGTCAGACCTTCAGGAATCGCAGGACGGCCAGTACCCGGCGGTGGTCCTTCTCGGCGCCGGAGAGGTCGAGCTTGGTGAATATGTTGTTGATGTGCTTTCCGACCGCGCTCTCGGAGATCACCAGGGCCTCGGCGATCCCGGCGTTGGACCGCCCCTCCGCGATCAGCGACAGCACCTCGTGCTCACGGCGGGTCAGCCGGTCGAGCGGGTCGCTGTGCCTGCGCAGCAGGAGCTGGGCGACCACCTCCGGGTCGAGGGCGGTGCCGCCCGCGGCGACCCGGCGCAGCGCGTCCAGGAACTCCGTGACGTCGGCCACCCGGTCCTTGAGCAGGTAGCCGATCCCGCTGGTCGCGGTGGACAGGAGTCGGGCGGCGTAGCGCTCCTCGACGTACTGGGAGAGCACGAGGATGGCGAGCGTCGGCCGCTGTCGGCGTAGCACGAGCGCCGCGCGCAGGCCCTCGTCGGTGTGGGAGGGCGGCATCCGCACGTCGGTGACGACGAGGTCGGGCTCGTGCTCGTCCACGGCGCGCAGCAGTCCGTCGGCGTCGGACACCGCGGCCACGACCTCCATGGCGGCCGAGCCGAGCAGGCGGATGAGGCCCTCCCTGAGCAGGACGGAATCCTCGGCGAGTACTACGCGCACGGCAGCTCCACTCTGATCGTCGTCGGCCCGCCCTGCGGGCTGTCGACGATCAGGATGCCGTCCACCGACCCGACCCGCTGGGCCAGGCCGCGCAGCCCGCTGCCCCGGCCGGGATCCGCGCCGCCCCGGCCGTCGTCGCGTACGGCCAGGTGGAGGCGGCCGTCGCGCTGCTCGACCGTGACCTCGGCGCCGGACGCCTCCGCGTGCTTGGTGATGTTGGTCAGCGCCTCCGACACCACGAAGAACGCCACCGCCTCCACCGTCGGGGAGACCCGCTCGGGCATGTCGACGTGGAGCCGTACGGGGAACGGGGCCCGCGCGGCCAGCCCGGACAGCGCCGCGTCCAGGCCCTGGTCGTTGAGTACGGCCGGGTGCAGCCCCCGGACGAAGTCGCGCAGCTCCTTCAGGGCCAGCTTGGCCTCCTCGTGCGCCTGCACGATCACCTCGCGGGCGGGTTCGGGCAGGTCGGTGAGGGTGGCGCGGGCCATGCCCAGGTTCATCGCCAGCGACACCAGCCGCTGCTGGGTGCCGTCGTGCAGGTCACGCTCGATCCGCCGGCGTTCGGCGTCGGCGGCGTCGACCACCTCGGCGCGGCTCTCCTGGAGGGTCTCCACCCGCATCACCAGCTGGTCGCTGACGCTGGGGCCGAGCAGGGCCTCGGCGGCGATCGCGTCGAGCAGGGTGAGCCCGCGGGCCAGCCACGGCCCGGCGACGAGCAGGGACCCGGAGACGAGGACGAACGCCACGCTCTCCACGGTCTCCTCCAGTATCCAGCTCCGCACCGCGAACACGCCGGTGACCAGACCGCCCGCCCAGACCCCGACGACCGCCACGGCCCCGATCCCGCTGGTCAACGGGGCCAGCAGGTGGTAGGCGAGGCGGCGCCAGGCGCTCCACGTCCGCGCCTCCTCGACCAGCCGCCTGAGCGGGTTCCTGCTGAGGCGGCGGCGCGGGACCGGGAGGATGTCGACGCCGAGGAAGGCGGAGAACCGGGATCGCTGCACCTGGGTGAGCAGCCGCACGACCTCGAAGAGCAGCAGCAGCGCGACCACCGGGACCACCACGGTCCACACCAGCAGCACCGACGCCGCCACCAGTACTCCGATCACCGCCGACCCCAGCAACGCGATCGGCAGACCCGTCACCAGGTGCGCGGTGCGGAGCCAGGTCGGCGCTGACCAGTGAGCGCTGATCCTCGCCCAGGGAGTGGTCAACTCGGTGGGGGTCATGGGACCACCGTAGGGACTGCGGCGGCCCCGGGCACATGGGCGAGGTATCCCGGAAAAAGGTGAAGAAAACCCCACCTTTGCGCGGTGAGGGCGTCGGCTACGCGCTCCTCCGCGTCGGGGGGCTCGCCGACCCGGGGGCAGGCATCCCCCGCGACCTGTCGCCGGGCAGGGCGGCGACGGCGGCGGCGATCAGCGTGGGGAGCGCCAGGGACCACAGGAAGGCCGCCCGGTAGCCGTCGGTGAGCGCCTGCGCGCCGGTCGCCCCGCCGGCGACCGCCGCCGCGACCGCGTTCAGCACCGCCAGGCCCAGCGGCCCGCCGAGCTGGAAGGAGGTGTTCAGCAGGCCGGAGGCCAGCCCCTGGTCGCCGTCCGCGACTCCGGTGGTCGACACGATCATCGAGGGGGCGTACATCAGTCCGGCTCCCAGCCCGCCGAGCAGCAGGCCCGGCAGCACCCCGGTCCACAGGGCGCCGGGCGGCGCCAGACCGAGCACGAGCAGCCCCAGCGCGGTGACCGCGGCGCCTCCGGCGAGCATCCGCCGTACTCCGAACCGGGCGACCAGGGCGCCCACCCGCCCCGAGACCACCACGATGATCGCGGTGACGGGGGCGAAGGCGAGCCCGGTCTGCAGGGGGGACAGCCCGGCGACGTTCTGCAGGGAGAGCGTGGTGAAGTACTGCGTCACCAGCGCGGCGGCGGCGGACAGGGCGCAGATCAGGTTCCCGTACCGCACGTTGGGGTCGGCGAGCATCGACAGCTTCACCACCGGTTCGGCCACCCGCCGCTCGACGACCGCGAACACCGCGAGCATGGCGACCGAGGCCGCCGCCATCGCCCAGACGGCCGCCGTCGGGCCCTCCGCGGCCCGGGTGACCGCCGCGACGAGCAGGACCGCGCCGCCGGTGAGGAGGGCGGCTCCGGTCAGGTCGAGGCGGCGGGGCCCGCCGGGGCGGTGGTCGCCGACCAGTCGCAGCACCGCCAGGATCACGGCGGCGCCGACCGGTAGGTTGATCATGAAGATGGCCCGCCAGTGCACCAGGTCGGTCAGCAACCCGCCGACCAGTGCGGCGCCGGTCGCTCCGGCGGAGCCCACCGCGCCCCAGACGCCGAGCGCCCGGTTGCGCGCGTCGCCCTCGGCGAACGCGGTGGCGACCAGCGCCAGCGCCGTGGGTGAGACCAGCGCCCCGCCGACCCCCTGCAGGGCGCGTGCGGCGAACAGCACCGCCGGACTGCCGGCCAGTCCGGCCAGGGCCGAGGCCGCGGTGAAGACCACGAGCCCCGCGACGAGGACGCGCCGGTGCCCGAACAGGTCGCCGACCCGCCCCGCGGTGATCATGAATCCGCCGTACGCAAGGCCGTAGGCGGTGACGACCCACTGCAGATCGGCCTCGGCGACGCCCAGATCGGCGCGGATCGACGGCAGGGCCACCGTCACCACCACCAGATCCAGGACAAGCATGATCTGGGCGGTGCAGAGCACCGCCAGCAGCAGGCCGGGCCGCCGGGCGGCGCGGGGTTCAGCCATGGGCCCGGACCCCGGTGGGGAGGGCGAGCGCCCGCGTGTTCCCATACATGACCGGTCTCCTCCTAGTTTATAAACGAACGTTCGTTTATAAACGTAGACCGGCCGGGTGGAGTTATCAATCGAGCATTCACCAACGGGTCGGGGCACGCCGTCATCCGGCCCGCCCGCGACCAGGCCGCGGGGCTGAGGCCCCACGATGCGGCGGCGGTCGCGCCGACCCCGGGCTTCCTGCGCTCGGAGGCCATGCCGGACCACTTCGGCGTCACCGAGGAGAACCGGCGGGACGGCGCCCTCAAGGACCCGCGCTTCGCGGCCTCGGAGGCGTCCGCCCACATCGGCCGGGCCGCGGTCGCGCCCGCCGCCGATCCGGAGATCATGGCCGGGTCCGGCGGCCCGTACGGCACCGGCGGGCCGGCCGCGGAGTACGGCTCCGCCCACGTCGACGGTTCGCGTCCCGACTTCATGACGTACTACCGCGGCGTCCCCTCGACCGGGACGCGTGACGCCAGCGACATAACCCTAAAGGGGTTATTCATGGGTTATAAATAGAGGCGACCGTCTTCGGGTCATGCCCGCCGCGGCGCGGTTCGCCGCACCCCGGGCGCCGGCACGGCGTGGATTCGCGTGCCCGTCCCAGGACGTGCATGCCGGGCCGACCGAAGGGACCTCGTCCATGAAGCGCGTGCTGCTGCTGGCGACCGGTGACACCATCGCGCACTCCTACGGGCCGGGCCACCCGTCGGTCGCGTCCGGGGCGGAGCTCCTGCGGAGCCTCCCCGCCGGCGCGCTCGCGGCGGACGTCGTCGCGGAGGACGTGATGGCGGAGCCGAGCTGGGACATGTCGCCCTCCACCATGCTGGAGCTGGCGCGCAGGGCGCGGACCGCGCTGCTGGAGCGCGGGTTCGACGGTGTGGTGATCACCCACGGCACCGACGCGCTGGAGGAGACCGCGTACCTCGTCGACCTGCTCGCGGGCCGGGCCGCCGAACGCGGCGGCATCGTGCTGACCGGCGCCGTGCGTTCCCGGGACGAGCTGTCCGGTGACGGCCCGCGCAACCTGGTCGCGTCCGTCACGGCCGCCGCAGACGGGGCGCTGCGCGGCGCCGGGGCCGTCGTCTGCGTCAACGACGAGATCCACGCGGCCCGCTGGGTCACCAAGGTCGACGCCGCGAGCGTCGCGGCGTTCTCGTCGGCGCCCTTCCCCACGCTGGGCAGGGTGTCCGGCGGCCGGGTCGAGACGCTCGCCGCGCCGCCGCCCCGGCCGCCCGCGACGGCGGGGGAGCCGGCCTCGGACGTCGCGCTCGTCAAGACCTATCCCGGGATGGACTCCGTCCTGCTCACCGCGGTCGTGGACGCCGGGGCCCAGGGGATCGTGCTGGAGGGCACCGGCCTGGGCAACGTGCCCGTCAGCCTCTTCTCGACGATCGCCGAGCTGACGGAGTGGGGGATCCCGGTCGTCGTCGCCTCCAGGTGCCGGACCCCGGCGACCCCCCTGGAGGACATGCGCCTGGGCACGGGCCTGGCCGCCACCGTGGGGGCGATCGGAGCCCGCGGTCTGGCGCCCGCCAAGGCCCGCTGCGCGCTCATGGTCGCCCTGGCGACGGGCGGGGTCGACGCCGTCCGGGCCTGGTTCGCGAGGCTCTGACATCCGGACGTGACGGCGGAGATTTAAGGACGGATCAAATTCCGGGGAAGAGGAGTATCCCGGCGCCGGATGGGCAGAGGGAGGAAGTCCGTGGTCCGGCGGAGGGCTGGGGAGGCCTCCGCCGGACCACCCTTCACGCCGCGCTATCGCCTCCGGGCGTCGCCGCCGCGGTATCACTTCCGGGCATCGCGGTGGGTGCGTCGACGCCGCGCGGGACCGTACGGGGTGGTCGCGTCCGTGCGGGTTCGCGCATCCGGCCACGTACGTTTCGGGCTCGCCCCCGGGAATCGGCGCGGCGTGGGCTCACACCGCGTAGGCGGTCCGCCAGTCACCGCAGTGGGACGGGGCGAGGGACGGCAGGGAGCTGACACAGACCCTCGTCTCCACGCGCGTCACGCCTTCCTTCTCGTAGGCGAACCTCGCGGTCTCGCCGGGCCGGCAGGCGCGGTTGGCCACCACCTCCGGGCCGTCGTGACCGCTACCGGGGGCGTACGTGAGCCGCGCCTCCAGGTGGGCGCACGTGCCGTCGTCCTCCATGGCTCGGAGGTCCCCGTTGGCCAGCAGGCCGCTGATCTCCAGGCGGCCGGGCGAGGTCCCGCCGGCCGCGACGATCCGGCCCGAGACCGAGGCCGTGCCGTTCGCCGAGCTCTGCGGTCCCAGGGCCGCGGTCGTGGCGGCGGCCACGGGGCGGGCGGCGAACGCCGCGGAGGGCGCGCCCTGCCCGTCGGCCGAGGCGGTGAGCGGGGATGCGACGGTGAGCGCGCCCACGGTGGCGGTCACGGCGACGGTGACGGCGAGCAGGCCACGCGTGAGCGGCTTCATGATCGGCTTCTCCTTGCGGTGCCCCGGGCCGGCTCGGTGCCGGCGTCGGCGGCGGGGCGTGTGAAGATGAAAGCCTCCGGCGCTTGCAAGGTCCCTGCACGACGCTTATCGCGAGCTGGCGACGGGATGGAGGCCGGGTGCGTGCCCGCGTGGGCGTCCGGCCGCAAGCATGGCGGGGGGTACGCCACGGATGTCCGGCCGCAAGCATGGCGGGGGGTACGCCCACGGACGTCCGGCCGCAAGCTCCGCCACCCGGGTGGCCCACGGAGGTCGCACAGCATAGGGGGATAATCCAGTGCAGTTCAGACTGTCCCCGCCCTAGTGTTCGGCACATGACTCGGACCGTCACGGCGCGGGACCACGTCGACCGCCGGGCGCTCGCCGCGGCCGGCGTCACCGTGCTGCTGTGGGCCTCGGCCTTCGTCGCCATCCGCAGTGCCGCGCGGCACTTCGACCCCGGCGCCCTGGCCCTGGGGCGGCTCCTCGCGGGCTCGGCCGTGCTCGGCGTCATCCTGCTGGTCCGGCGTGAGGGGCCGCCGCCACGGGCCGCGCTGCCGGGCATCCTGGGCTCGGGGATCCTGTGGTTCGGCCTCTATATGGTCGCGCTGAACTGGGGCGAGCAGGAGGTCGACGCCGGCACCGCGGCGATGGTGGTCAACATCGGCCCGGTGCTGATCGCGCTCCTGGGGGGCTGGCTCCTCAAGGAGGGCTTCCCGCCCCGGTTGATGGCCGGAATGGCGGTGTCGTTCGCCGGAGCCGTCGTGGTGGGCTTCTCCATGTCCGGCGGCGGCCACGCGTCGGTGGCCGGCGTCCTGCTCTGCCTGGTGGCCGCGGTGACGTACGCCGCCGGCGTCGTCTGCCAGAAGCCCGCGCTGCGCCACGCCTCGGCCCTGCAGGTCACCGCGTACGGCTGTTTCGTGGGCACCGCCGCCTGCCTGCCGTTCGCCGGGCAGCTGGTGTCGCAGGCGGCGACCGCTCCCCTGCCCGCCACGCTGAACGTCGTCTACCTGGGCGTCTTCCCGACCGCCCTGGCCTTCACCACCTGGGCCTACGCCCTCGCCCGCACCACCGCGGGCAAGATGGGCGCCACCACCTACGTGGTTCCCGCACTGGTCGTCCTGATGTCCTGGGCCGTCCTCGGCGAGGTCCCCGGCTGGTTCACCCTGGCCGGCGGCGTGCTCTGCCTGGCCGGTGTGGCCGTCTCACGGGGCCGGGGGAGAGCCGGGGGCGTGTGACGGCCGCCGGGCCCACGCCGGGAGCGGACCGCTCCGCAGGGACCGGACTCTCCGCCGCGCCGGACATGCCCCCTCGGGGACCGGTTCCGGCCGGGGTGCCGCGCGGAGGGGCGTCCGGCTGCGCCGGCGGGACGGCAGGGACCGGGCCGGGGCGCCGCGCGGCGGCGGGGCGGGTTCCGTGGCGAACGGGACGCCGAACGGCGAGGCGGAGCTCGGCGGGAGGAGCCCGGCTCCGCCGTCACCGTCAGGCGGGGATCGAGACTCCGAGGCCGCCGCGGGTCTCGGCGCCGTAGCGCTCCTTCTCCTTGGCGATGTCGAGCGGCTTGATGGCGGCGCGGCCCCGCAGCAACTCGTCGGTGAGGAGGTCGGCCGGGACGAGCCAGGACACCTCGAACTCCAGCCCGTCGGGGTCCTTGGCGT
Source organism: Streptosporangium fragile (assembly GCF_039534445.1). Taxonomy (NCBI): domain Bacteria; kingdom Bacillati; phylum Actinomycetota; class Actinomycetes; order Streptosporangiales; family Streptosporangiaceae; genus Streptosporangium; species Streptosporangium fragile. Next base: position 40,774 of record NZ_BAAAVI010000004.1, read on the forward strand.
ACAGGGCCTTGGTGGTGGAGTGATCGGAGGCGCCGACCAGGGCGTTGAGCTCGCCGAGCTTCAGGGCGACGCGCTCCAGCTCGGCCAGGGTGTCGACCTCCCAGGCCAGGTGGTAGAGGCCGACGGTCGAGCGCCCGGCGCCGGAGGAACCCGCCTGGGAGCCGATCTGGAACAGGCCGAGGTCGTGGTCGTTGGTGGAGCCGGACGCCTGCAGGAACGCGGCGCCGGGAGCGCTCATGACGACCTTGAAGTCGAGGGCCTCCCGGTAGAAGGCGACGCTGCGCTCCACGTCGCGCACGAAAAGGACCGCGTGGTTGAGTCGCTGGACCGGCATGGTTCCTCCCCTAAAGCTTGAACGCTCAAGTAGATTACCCCCAATTGCTTGAGAGTTCAAGTAAGCTGGCGCCGTGACGCGATGGCTGGACGATGACGAGCAGCGCACCTGGCGGGCGTTCCTGGCGGCCTCCCAGCTGGTCCAGGAGGAGCTCGACCGGCAGTTGCTGCGCGACTCCGGGATGCCGCACGCCTACTACACGGTGCTGGTCAGGCTGTCGGAGGCGCCGGGGCGGACGCTGCGGATGAGCGAGCTGGCGGCGCAGGTCAACTCCTCGCAGAGCCGTCTTTCGCACGCGGTCAAGCGCCTGGAGGAGCGCGGCTGGGTGCGCCGCGAGCCGTGCGCGGCGGACAAACGCGTCAGCTGGGCGGTCCTCACCGACCGGGGGTTCGAGGTGCTCGCCGCCGCGGCCCCCGGCCACGTGGAGGCGGTGCGGCAGAGCCTGTTCGACCGCCTCGACCCCGATCAGGTGCGCCGGCTGGCCGAGATCTGCGCGGCGGTCCTCGCCGGATCCGCCCCGGATCCGGAGACCTCGCCCGATCCGGGGCCGGGCGCCCCCGCGGCGCCCTGACCGGGCGCCTCGCCGTATCGTTCCCGCCCGGTTGTCGGTGGCACGCCGTACCGTTGGGCGCGGCCATTCGACGCAACGGGGGGATACGAGCATGGCGGATGTTTCCCGGACCGGGACGAACATCGACTACGAGGCGAACCGGATGCTCTTCCGGGTCGTCCACGAGATCGCGGTGCGGCACGCCGGGGCGAGCGTGCCCGAGGTGATGGCGGTGTTGCGCCTGCGTCTGACCGGCATCCCGGGGCTGGACGACCACGGGATGCGCCGGATCGCCGAGGAGATCAGCGTGGGGCGGGATCCGTCCGGGCTGTAGCCACGTGGCTCCACGGGTCGGCGACGACCCGGTGGATGACCTGCCCGGCCGCGCCGAGGGTCGCGGCGTCGCCGCCGAGCCGTGAGACGGTCAGCTCGGGGACGGCGTGGCGCATCGCGGCCAGCCGGGCGGTCATCGTCTCGCGCACCGGATCGCGCAGCCATGGGAAGAGCGGGGCGAAGACCCCGCCCAGCACGATCGTCCCCGGGTCCATCAGGTGCACCGCGGAGGTGAGGGCGACGCCGAGCGCCTCACCGGCGCGCTCACAGGCGCCCAGCGCGTCCCGGTGGCCCGCCTCCAGGCGCTCCAGCAGCCTCGGCACGCCCTCGGGCGCCCCGGCCAGTCCGGCGGCCCGCAGGAGGGCGTCCTGGCCCGCGTACTGCTCCAGGCAGCCCCGGCCGCCGCAGCGGCACGCGGGGCCGTCGGGGGAGACGACCACGTGTCCCAGCTCCCCGGCGAGACCCCGGGCGCCGCGGAAGAGGGCGCCGCCGACCACCAGGCCCGCACCGATGCCGATCTCCCCCGACACGTGCAGGAAGTCGCCGGGCGCCGCGCCGAACCAGAGCTCGCCGAGGGCGGCCAGGTTGGCCTCGTTGTCCACCTCGACCGGGAAGTCGAGCAGGTCGGCCACGCGGACGTCGTGCCAGCCGAGGTTCGGGGCCGCGTGCACCAGCCCGTCGTCCACGGGGCCGGGCACCGCGAGGGTGGAACCGGCGATGACGAGACCGGCCAGGCGCGCTTCATCCACAGCCCTGTGGGCAAGTCTCCGCAGGTGAGAGAAGGTTTCCACAGGCGAGGACGCGCGGTTGTCCACAGCCTGTGCATACCGGAGCCGCACCGTGAGGGTGAGGTCGACCACGCATGCCGACAGGTAGTCGACGTTGATCTCCAGGCCGAGCGCCGCGACGCGCCCGCCGCTGAGGGTGACGGCCGTGCCGGGTCGCCCGCGCTCGCCGTCCCGGAGCGTGCCGGACTCGGTGACCATGCCCGCCCGGAGCAGGTCGCCGACCATCTTCGACACCGTCGTCTTGGTCAGCCCGGTGATCTCGGCCAGCGCCGCGCGGGTGACCGGCCCGCTCCTGCGCACCTCGGCGAGGACCACGCCCAGGTTGCGGGCGCGCATCGAGTCGTGGCGTACGGCCTGCGTCATGGAACACCCACCTCTTGACGATCCCACCACCCCGATCCATATTAAGTCCATAACATGGATTAAATCGGAGGAACGCAGATGAGCGCCTACACCCCCAAGCCCGAGGATCGCTTCACCTTCGGGCTGTGGACTGTCGGCTGGCAGGCCCGCGACCCCTTCGGGGACGCCTCCCGGGCCCCGCTGGACCCGGTGGAGAGCGTCCACCGGCTCGCCGAGCTCGGCGCGTACGGCGTCACCTTCCACGACGACGACCTGCTGGCCGTCGAGCCCGACCGCGACAAGGCTGTCGCGAACTTCAAGAAGGCGCTGGCCGACACCGGGATGAAGGTCCCGATGGCCACCACGAACCTCTTCACCCACCCGGTCTTCAAGGACGGGGCGTTCACCAGCAACGACCGCGACGTCCGCCGTTACGCGCTGCGCAAGGTGATGCGCAACGTCGACCTCGCCGCCGAACTGGGCGCGACCACCTACGTCTGCTGGGGCGGGCGCGAGGGCGCCGAGTCCGACGCGGCCAAGGACATCAGGGCCGCGCTCAGCCGCTACAAGGAGGGCATGGACCTGCTCACCTCGTACGTGATCGAGCGGGGCTACGACATCCGGTTCGCCATCGAGCCCAAGCCGAACGAGCCGCGCGGCGACATCCTCCTGCCGACCATCGGCCACGCGCTGGCGTTCATCAACGAGCTGGAGCACCCCGAGCGGGTCGGCCTCAACCCCGAGGTGGGCCACGAGCAGATGGCCGGGCTCAACTTCGTGCACGGCATCGCCCAGGCGCTCTGGCACGGCAAGCTCTTCCACATCGACCTGAACGGCCAGCACGGGCCCAAGTACGACCAGGACCTCATCTTCGGCCACGGCGACGTGAAGAGCGCCTTCTTCCTGGTCGACCTGCTGGAGAACGGCGGCTACGACGGCCCCCGCCACTTCGACTACAAGCCGCTGCGCACCGAGGACTCCGAGGACGTCTGGGTCTCCGCCGCGGCCAACATGCGCACCTACCTCATCCTGAAGGAGAAGGCCAGGGCCTTCCGCGCCGATCCCGAGGTCGCCGAGGCGCTGGCCGCGAGCCGGGTCGCCGAGCTGTCCGAGCCCACGCTGGCCCCGGGCGAGACGCTCGCCGACCTGGCCCGCGACGACTTCGACCCCGACAAGGCCGCCGAGCGGGGCTTCCACTTCACCCGCCTCAACCAGCTCGCCGTCGAGCACCTCCTCGGAGTCCGGGGATGACTCTCGTGGCCGGGGTCGACTCCTCGACCCAGAGCTGCAAGGTGGTGATCAGGGACGCCGTGACGGGCGCCCTGGTCCGCCAGGGCCGCGCCGCGCACCCGGCGGGCACCGAGGTCGACCCCGAGGTCTGGTGGACGGCGCTGCGGGAGGCGCTGGCACAGGCCGGAGGGCTGGCGGGCGTCGAGTCCCTGAGCATCGGCGCCCAGCAGCACGGCATGGTCTGCCTCGACGAGTCCGGCGCCGTCGTCAGGAAGGCGCTGCTGTGGAACGACACCCGCTCCGCCGGAGCCGCCGCCGACCTGGTCGCGGAGCTGGGCGGGCCGCAACGCTGGGCCGAGGCGGTGGGCAGCGTGCCCGTCGCGTCGTTCACCGTGACCAAGCTCCGCTGGCTGGCCGAGCACGAGCCCTCCTCCGCCCGCCGCACGACCGGGGTGTGCCTGCCGCACGACTGGCTCACCTGGCGGCTGGGCGGGCGGTTCGTCACCGACCGGGGTGACGCCTCGGGCACCGGGTACTGGTCGCCCTCGGCCGGCTCCTACCGCACCGACCTGCTCCGGATGGCCTTCGGCGCCACCCCCGACCTCCCGGCCGTGCTGGGGCCCCGTGACTCCGCGGGCGAGGTGCTGGCCACCGCGGGCGTGCCGGTCGAGGGGACGGTCCGCCTCGCGCCGGGCACCGGCGACAACATGGCCGCGGCCCTGGGCGTCGGTGCCGTGCCCGGAGACGTGGTGGTCTCGATCGGAACCTCCGGGACGGCCTTCGCCGTCACCGACACCCCGAGCGCCGACCCGAGCGGCCTCGTGGCCGGGTTCGCGGACGCCACCGGGCGGTTCCTGCCGCTGGCGTGCACGCTGAACGCGGCCCGGGTCCTGGAGGCCGCCGCACGTGTGCTCGGCGTCGGGCTGGACGAGTTCGACCGGCTCGCGCTCTCGGCCCCGGCCGGGGCCGGCGGCCTCGTCCACGTGCCGTACCTGGAGGGCGAGCGCACTCCCAACCTGCCCGGCGCCACCGGGTCGCTGCACGGGCTGACCCTGGGCACCTCGACCCCGGCCCACCTGGCCAGGGCGGCGGTGGAGGGCCTGCTCTGCCACCTCGCCGACGCCTTCGACGCCCTCGGCCTCGACCCGGCCAGGATCCTCCTCATCGGCGGCGGCGCCCGCTCGGAGGCCGTAAGGCGGATCGCCCCCGCGGTCTTCGGGCGGCCGGTGGTCGTCCCCGAACCGGGCGAGTACGTCGCGGACGGCGCGGCCAGGCAGGCCGCCTGGCTGCTCGCCGGCGGCGACGAGCCGCCGGCCTGGGAGACCGGCAAGGCCGAGCACTACGAGGCCGACCCCGTACCGGAGATCAGGGCCCGCTACGCCGAGGTCCGCGACCTCCGCTGACGGTCGTGGCCCTCCCGCGGGGACGGCGTGCCCCCCCGCGGGGACGGCGTGGCTCCCGCGGGGACGGCGTGGCCCCTGCGGGGACGGCGTGGCCCCGCACGGCCGCGACCGTCCCCGCGGGGGAACCCTCCGGAGGGCCCGGGGCTCAGGGACGCCTCAGGGTCGGGTCAGGGATGCCGCCGGATGTTTGAAACGCCTGCCGCGGACAGTCTTGACGCATGCCCGTGTCCAAGAGGCTCTACCCCCTGATCGCGTGTGCCGGGATCGTGACGGCCGTCGTGGCCGCGGTCCTCGGCCGGCTCGACCCGGCGCCGTACCTGGACGTGTTCAACCTGACGATCAGCGAGTACGCCGTGCTGGACCGAGGGGGAGCCGACGAGCTCGCGCTGGCCGCGCTGGGGGGCGCGTCCTTCGTGACGGTCGTGGGGCTGCGGGCCGCGGGGGCACCGATGGGCACCGCGGCCGAGCGGTTGCTGCTGGCGTGGAGCGCGGCGCTGGTCGTCCTGGCGGCGGTGCCCGGCGTGGCGCCGGGACTGGGCGCGGAGCTGACCGTCCAGGCGCACCGCTACGCGTCGGCCGTCGCCTTCGTCGCCCTGCCCGTCGCCGGCGGGCTGATGGCGGGGCGCTTCCGCGAGGACGGGCGGTGGCGGGCGGTGGCCGGGCCGGTGGAATGGCTGGCGCTGGCCGGCGGGTTCGGGCTGCTGGCGATCACCTACGTCGCGCTCCCCGGGCACGGGGTGCTGATCGGCCTCGTCGAGCGCGTCCTGCTCGGCATCGGGACCGCGCTGATCGCCGTGCTGGCGGTCCGGCTCGCGCGGCTGACCTGGGCGCGGAGCGTCCCTCACGCCTCGCGTGCCTCACGCGCGGCTCTGAGCTGACACCTCACTTCTCATCCCTATTTCATGCCATGTCACAAATAGGCTACAAATAGCAGGAGCCGCCAGTGCTATTCTCGTCGGCGATCTAGAGGTCGCCGCGGATCCCTCCCTGGCGTTCCGAGAGCGAACCGTTGAGGTGACATGGCATCGAGCAGGTCCATCCGGTTCAAGGTCTCGGTGCTTCTGGCGATCCCGATCACCTCGCTCGTCGGGCTCTGGGGCTTCGCGGCGACCGTCACGGTCGGCGACTCCGTGAGCCTGCTCACGGTGGGCAGGCTGTACAGCTCCATCGGCACGGCCGCCGGCGACCTGAGCGCCGCGCTCCAGCGCGAGCACATCCTCTCGGCCGAGTACCTGGCCACCCGCTCCGCGGCCGACCGCGACACCCTCGCCGGCCAGCGCGTGGTCAGCGACCAGGCCCGCACCCGCTTCCGGAGGGCGACGAGCACCGAGGAGGTGCAGTCGTCCATGTCGGCGGAGACGAAGGCCCGCTACGACGAACTGATGAAGCGCGTGGACGCGGTCGGCGCGGTCCGCGCCAAGGTCGACGACGGGCGGATCGGGCCGATGGGACTCTCCCGGGAGTTCGCCCTGGTGCCCGACGCGTTGCACCGGCTCTACGTCACCGTGAGCCTCAGCGAGGACCTGCCGCTCTACCGGCAGGTGCGCGGCATCGAAATGATCGGCCAGGCCAAGGACCTGCTCAGCCGTGAGCGGGCGCTCGCCACGGGCGCGCTGGCGCTCAGGCAGCCGATGACGGACGACGAGCTGCGCCTGTTCACCCGGCTGGCCGGCAACCGGGCCTTCCTCATGGAGCAGGCGCTGTCCGAGCTGGAGCCGGAGCTGCGCGGGCCCTTCACCGAGCTGGCCGTCTCGCCGCTGTACGCCCGCTTCACCGACATGGAGAACCGCCTCCTGGGCGGCTCGACCGTCTCCCCGGCCGAGTGGCGGACCGCGGGCGACGATCTGGACGCCTTCTACCAGCGGTCCCTGACCGAGGCCGGCGTCGCGCTCGGCGAGCGGGCCGCCCCCTCCGCCACCGCCACCTTCGTCCGCGCCGGGGTCGCCGCCGTGCTCGGGCTCCTCGCGGTCGCCGCGTCGCTGCTGGTCTCGTACCGGATCGGCAGTGGCCTCACCCGGGAGCTCGCCGGCCTGCGACGGGCCGCCGCGGACCTGGCCGAGGTGCGGCTGCCGCAGATCATGGAGCGGCTGCGGCGGGGCGAGCGGGTCGACGTGACGGCCGAGGCCCCCACGCTGGAGCCGTTGGGCAGCACGGTCGAGGTGCACGACGTCGCCGTCGCCTTCGACAGCGTCCGGCGCAGCGCCCTGGACGCCGCCGTGGAGCAGGCCAGGCTGCGCGACGGCGTGTCCCAGGCCTTCCGCAACCTCGCCCGGCGCAGCCAGTCGCTGCTGCAGCGCCAGCTGAAGCTGCTCGACGGCATGCAGACGCAGGCCGAGGACCCCGAGACGCTGGACGGCCTCTTCCAGCTCGACCACCTCACCACCCGCATGCGTCGCCACGCCGAGGGCCTGGTGATCCTGTCCGGCGGCGCCTCGGGCCGCAAGTGGCGCTCGGCGGTGCACATGGAGGACGTGCTGCGGGGCGCCGCCGCCCAGGTCGAGGACTACGCCCGGGTGCGCATCTTCCCGATGGGCGGCGCCACCCTGGTCGGCAACGCGGCGGCGGACATGACGCACCTGTTCGCCGAGATCATCGAGAACGCCACCGTCTTCTCCCCGCCCGACAGCCTGGTCTCGATCCGGGGCGAGCTGGTGGGCCGGGGCTTCGTCGTCGAGATCGAGGACCGCGGGCTCGGGCTGACCGCGGAGAAGCGCGCGGCGATCAACGAGCGCCTGGCCAGCCCGCCGGAGTTCGACCCCGCCGAGACCGACCGGCTGGGCTTCACCGTGGTCGGCCTGCTGGCCGCCCGCTACAAGGTGGACGTGACGCTGCGCCCCTCCCCGTACGGCGGGACCGGGGTGGTCGTCCTGCTCCCGGAGGAGCTGCTGGGAGACCCGGAGCCGGTCGATCCGCCGGTTCTGACCGTGCTGCCCGAGCCGTCCGCGACCCCCGTGGTCCCGCGACGCGCCGGGCCCGCGGTGCCGGTCCCGGCGGACCTGTGGCGGCCGACGCGGCGCGGCGGCGGCCTGCCCCGGCGGACGCGCCAGGCGGACGCGCCGCCGCGCCCGGTCGAGAAGCCCCGCCTGTCCGGGGTCGAGGCCCGGGAACGCTCCCCGGAGGAGGCGAGGGCACTGATGAGCGCCCTGCAGTCGGGTTGGCAGCGCGGGCGGGCCGAGGACGGGGACGGCGGTGACGAACGGTGAGCCGCGGGCGGGGGGACGACAGGCGCGGGTACGGGTACGGCGGGTGCGGGAGCGCCGCCGCGGACGGATCCGCGGAATCCGATCGATCGGGCCGGTGGGGGCCGGCCACCAGCGAGACCATCAGAGGGGAAGGGGTTTAACCACGTGCCGGGTGAGCTGTATTGGCTTCTTGATGACTTCGTCACGAGCGTCGCGGACGTCTCGCATGCGCTGATCCTGTCCAACGACGGGCTCATGATGGCCTCGTCCCGGGGGCTGAGCAAGGAGGACGCCGACCATCTCTCGGCGGTGGCGTCCGGGTTCCAGAGCCTCGCCAGGGGGACCAGCCTGCAGTTCGGCGGGGGGACGGTACGCCAGACGATGGTGGAGATGGACTCCGCGTTCCTCTTCGTCACCGCCGCGGGCCAGGGCAGCTGCCTGGCGGTCATGACCACCGGCGCCGCCGACGTGGGGTTGATCGCCTACGAGATGGCACGTCTGGTCACCCGGGTCGGCCAGCATCTGGCCACCAACCCCCGGATGGCCGGTCAATGAGCGGCGACGTCGAGTGGGTGGACGAGGAGGCCGGGCCCGTCGTGCGCCCCTACGCCGTCACCGGCGGGCGCACGAGGTCCTCTTCCGCCACGTTCGACCTGCTCTCGATGGCGGTGGCCACGGGGACGCCGATCTCCGCCGGCGCGCACCTCGGCTTCCAGCACCGCCGGTTGCTCCACCTGGTCCGGCGGGCTCGCCCGATCGTGGAGATCGCCTCGGACTCCGGGCTGCCGATCGGGGTGATCAAGGTCCTGCTGGGGGACCTCCTGGACCACGGACTCATCCTCGTCCGGTCGCCGATTCCCGCCGCGTCGGCGCCGCCGGAGAGCCTGCTCCGTGAGTTGATCAGCGGTCTGCGCGCCCTCTGACGGGGCTTCCCAGGGGCTTCCCCCGGTTTCCGAGGGCCCGCCGAGTCTTCGGCGGGCCCTCGGGGCCCCGGGGGTCTCCGGAGGGCTCCGGAGGGCCCGTGAAGGCCCTCCGGAGGGCTCGGGAGGGCTCTGTGAAGGTTCCGCGGGAGGCTCGGGAAGGTCCCGCGAAGGCTCTCTTCGGAGGGCGGGACCCGCGGGAGGGTTCCCGCCGTCGCGGGGCCGGGCCCCGGGGAGGGGCCGCGGCCTGCCGGACCGCTCAGCTCTGGTTCGCGGTCAGCACCTTCAGCGAGTGCTCCACGAGCGTCACCAGCACCGTCTTCGCCGAGGCACGGCGCCGTACGTCGCACAGCAGCACCGGCACGTCCGGGTCGAGGTCCAGGGCGACCCTGACCTCTTCGGCGTCGTGCCGATCGGCGCCGTCGAAGCAGTTGACGGCCACGATGAACGGCGTGCCGCGCTGCTCGAAGTAGTCGATCGAGGGGAAACAGTCGGTCAGCCGCCGGGTGTCGGCGAGCACCACCGCGCCCAGCGCGCCGTAGGACAGCTCGTCCCACATGAACCAGAAGCGCTCCTGACCGGGGGTGCCGAACAGGTAGACGACCAGGCCCTCCCTGATCGTGATGCGGCCGAAGTCCATGGCGACCGTGGTGGTGGTCTTCCCCTCGACGCCCTCGACGTCGTCGATGCCGATGCCGCGGTCGGAGAGCACCTCCTCGGTGCGGAGCGGCCGGATCTCGCTGATGGCGCCGACGAGCGTGGTCTTGCCCACCCCGAAGCCGCCCGCGATGAGAATCTTGAGGGCGACGGGTTCGTCAGAGGGCCCGAAGTCCATTGATCACTTCCTTGAGAATGCGCTCGCTCGCAGATGCGCGCCCGATCGAGATGAGCTTGTGGTCCTTGAGGTCGCCGAGGAGGACGCGGACCACCCCGAGCGGCAGATCGAGGTCCGAGGCGATGTCCGCGACCGAGGTGGCGGTGGTGACGAGGGCGAGGATGCGTTCCTGCTCCGGCCCGGGAACGAATCCTCCGGACGGGGCGACCCCGGTCGCGGTGACCATCGCGACCAGGTCCAGCGTGTCACCGGAGGAGCGTGTACGGCCGCCGATGAGCGCGTAGGGCCGGACGACCGGCCCGGCCTCCTCGTCCATCCACTGTGTCATCCGGACCTCCTGCGATGGGCTAGGGGATCGAACGGTCCGTACGGGAGTGGGACGTCGCCTCGCTCGCTCATGAGAGGCCTTGACGGGGGTTGGTGGAGATGTGCTGGCCGACCCGCTTGACGAGCATCGCCATCTCGTAGGCGATGTGGCCGACGTCGGCGTCGGAGCTGCTCAGCACGGCCAGGCAGGTTCCCTGGCCGGCGGCGGTGACGAACAGGAACGCCGACTCCATCTCCACGATGGTCTGGCGCACCTCGCCGCCGCCGAAGTGGCGTCCCGCGCCGCGCGCCAGGCTCTGGAACCCGGAGGCGACCGCGGACAGATGTTCGGCGTCCTCGCGGCTGAGGCCCTTCGAGAACCCGACGGCCAGCCCGTCGGTCGAGAGGATCACCGCCTGGCGCACCGCGCCCACCCGGTTGGTCAGGTCGTCGAGGAGCCAGTTCAGCTCGCCGGTGCTGCTCAATTTTCCGGTCATTTGTCCCCCTTGTCGCCTGTCGTGTGGTGTGCGAAGTCAGTGCTCTGTTCCTCGCGCCCGCGCCGCGCGCCCGCCTGGAAGGCGGAGAACAGCGCCCGCACCTCCTCGGGCGAGCGCTCTTCGCAAGATTCCGCCTTCGGCGCCCGGTCGGCGGGCGCCGGGTCCGGCTCCTGGCGAAGCTGGGGTGCCAGGTTCGCCTGCCGGATCCGCCGGGGCAGCCCGCCCGGTCCCTTCGGGGGCTCCACGGCCGCGTGACGCGTCGGGCCGCCGTGCCCGGTCGTGGTACGGGCCGGGGCCTCCTCGGGCGTCTCGTGGGCCTTCCGGGGCGCCTGAAACGGTTCGTGGGAGGGCGCCGGCGAGGACGAGACGCGGGAGCCCGCCTCCTGGACCGGCTCGCGGCGGTCCGGCGTCTCCGCCGGGTCCTCGGGCCGTCCCGCGGGCCGGCCGTTCGCCGGACCGCGGGCGGGCAGATCGGTCACCACGCTGAGGGACGGGACGGAGGGCGGCGCGGCCGGCACCGTCGTCCTCGTCCTGCAGGGCAGGCCACCCGCGGGCCGGCCGCCGCCCGCGGGGGCAGGGGGCGCCGCGGGGGCGGGGTCGAGCGCGGTCGGCGGGGCGGCCTCGGACAGCTCACCCGGCCGGTCGGCGATCCGCTCGGCGGTGAGGCTCAGCGGCGAGTCGGGGTCGGCGATCAGCGCGCGGGGGACGAGCATGATGGCCGTGGTGCCGCCGAACGGCGAGCCGCGCAGCACGACCTGGACGCCGTGCCGGGCGGCGAGCTGCCCCACCACGAACAGGCCGAGGCGGTCGCTGTCGGCGAGGTCGAACTCCGGCGGGTCGGCCAGCTTCTCGTTGATCGCGGCGTACTCCATGGCGCTCAGGCCCAGGCCGCGGTCCTCCACCTCGACGGCGAACCCGTTGGCCACCACGTCGCCGCGCACGGTCACCGTGGTCTGCGGCGGGGAGAAGATCGTGGCGTTCTCGATGAGCTCGGCCACCAGGTGCGTGAGGTCGGCGACCGCGGAGCCGTCGAGCGACACGTCGGGCAGCGGCAGCACGTTGACCCGGGTGTAGTCCTCGACCTCGGCGATCGCGGCCCGCAGGACGTCGACCACCGGCACCGGCTTGCGCCAGGCCCGGCCCGGCGCCGCGCCGGACAGGATGATCAGGCTCTCGGCGTGCCGTCGCATGCGGGTGGTCAGGTGGTCGAGCCGGAACAGGTCCTCGAGGCTGTCGGGGTCGGTCGCCCGGCGCTGCATGCTGTCGAGCAGCGTGAGCTGGCGGTGGAGCAGGCTCTGCTTGCGCCGGGCCAGGTTCACGAAGACCTGGCTGACGCCGCGGCGCAGGTTGGCCTGGCCGACCGCGGCCTCGACGGCGGTGCGCTGCACCGAGCTGAACGCGTGGGCCACGTCGTGCACCTCGGCCGAGCCGCCCGCCTTGATCGGCGGCGCCTCGGCCTGCACGTCGACCTCCTCGCCGCGCCGGAGCCGTTCCACGACGCGCGGCAGCCGCACGTCCGCGAGGTCGAGGGCGGCCGAGCGGAGTCCGGCCAGCTCGCCGGCGAGCCGGCGGCCGAAGCGCACCGAGAAGACGATCGAGGCGATCACCGCGATCAGGCCGACGCCGCCGGCGATCGCGATGCGGGCCATGATGTCGGTGGCCACCGCCCCGGTCCGGTCGGACAGCTTCTTCGAGGAGGCCTGGTTGACCTGGTCGAGCCAGGCCGTGATCCCGCTGGCGGTCGCCTTCCACGAGGCCGCCTCCGGCGGCAGCTGATCGCCGCGGGACTCGGAGATGGCCTTCTCCAGCTCGGTGAACTTCTCGAAGGCCGAGGAGGCGAAGGTGTCCCGGTAGGGCTTGCCCAGCTCGGCGTCGAGCGCGGACACGCCACGCGCGTGCAGGAAACGCCGGAGCGAGACGTAGTCGGCGAAGGCGAGGCGCTCCTCGTGGGTCAGCCGCTGGTCGATCAGCGCCCCGCTGACCAGCGCGTTCTCCCGGGCGATCATCTCGTGGGCGTTGCCCATCGCCTGCATGGCCGCGGCCTGCTGGAAGATCGTCAGGTCGGGCACCGCGGACATCTGCTCGTAGACCACGAAGACCGCGTCGAGGATCTGGTTGTAGCTGGAGAGCGCGCTCAGCCGCGAGTGCCGGCCGCTGTCGATGCCCGCGCGAACGGAGGGGAGCCGGTCGAGCTGGCGGAGCAACCCGTTCAGCGACGTGCGTAGTTCCGGACTGCCGGAATCATCCTCGACCGTGGCCTTGCGGAACGCCTCGACGGCCCGGTCGGTCCGGGCGCGCTGGTCACCGATCCCGCTGGTGAGCACCCGGGAGCTGATGGCCACCGATGACTGGGTCCGCTCCGCCTGGAGCTGCAGGCCCAGCTCCGTGGAGGTGACGCCCACCGACTGGTAGAGGCTGTAGGCCCGCAGCAGGCTGATCCCGTCCCCCACGGTCAGGTTGAGGACGAAACCCCACAGCGCGCTCAGGGAGAGCAGCGGCAGGAGCAGCAGCAAGAAGATCTTGAACCGAATCGAGCGGTTTCCAGAGCCCATGTCCACTCGTCCCAACCTCTGAGCGTGTGGAGGCTCGTGCCGTTTTAGGGATGTATACGCCTCCGGAAGATCGCACAGGAGACTAGCACCGAATAAGGTTGCCGCGCAGTGGAGGATCGGATGATTACTGTGATTACAGGGGCCAGTGCCGGGATCGGCGAGGCCGCCGCGGTGGAGCTCGCACGGCGCGGGCAGCGGGTTGTTCTGGTCGGCCGTAATCCGGCGAAGGTCGCCCGGGTGGCCGAGCGGGTGCGGGAGGCCTCCGGGGCCGTCCCGGCCACGTTCACCTGCGACTACACCTCTCTTGACGACGTGCGGCGGCTCGCCGCCGAACTGCGCGGCCGCTACGAGCGGATCGACGTCCTGGTCAACAACGCGGGCGTCATGACCACCGAGCGGAAGCTCACCGGCGACGGCCACGAGACCATGATCCAGGTCAACCACCTCGCCCCCTTCCTCCTGACGAACCTGCTGCTCGACCGGGTGAAGGGACGCGTGATCACCACCTCCTCCCGGGCGGGCAAGACCGGCCGTCTGGACCCGTCCGACCTGAACCGCGACCGGAGGCGCTGGAGCGGCTGGCTGCAGTACGGCGACTCCAAGCAGGCGGGAGCACTGTTCACGGTGGAGCTGGCGCGGCGGCTGGCCGGCACCGGGGTGACCGCCACCTGCTTCCACCCCGGCGTGATCAAGACCGAGTTCGCCCCGTCGACGTTCATGATGTGGATGGTCAAGAACGTCCCCGGCATGGGCCAGACCGCCGAGCAGGGCGCGAGCACCATGGTCCACCTCGCCACCCACCCGGACGGCGCCGCCCACCCGGGCCGCTACTTCGCCAAGAGCGCCCCCGCCGCCGTTCCCAAAGGGATGACCGACCCCGACCTCGCCCGCGCCCTCTGGGACGCCAGCGCCGCCGCCGTCGCCTGACCGCCGCCCGGCCGGGCGGCGCGAAGTCCGGCTCGGGGGTGCGAAGTCCCGTGCCGGGCGGCGCGAAGCCCGGCTCGGGGGTGTGAAGTCCCGCTCCGGGCGGGGCCCGCTCCCTGGTGACGCGGGCGGCGGGAGGGAGGTCGCCCTTCCGGCGCGGGGAAGTTCCCCCGGGCGTCATCGGCCGTTCGCCGGACGTTGGGCGCGGCCGGTTACCGTCCGGGGGCTGTGAGCGCCACGACCCCGCTGCGGGCGGCCCCTGCGCCCGCCACGGGCCGAGACCCCTTCTACGACAACGCCAAGTTCCTGGCGATCACCCTTGTCGTCTCCGGCCACCTCATCGAGGACCTGCGGGACGTGGCCGTCGCGCACGCCGCCTACCTCTTCGTCTACACCTTCCACATGCCGCTGTTCATCGTGCTCAGCGGCTACCTCTCGCGGAACTTCACCTTCTCGTCGGGCAAGGCCCGCAAGCTCATCAGCGCGCTCGCCGTGCCGTACGTGATCTTCGAGCTCGTCTACGCGCTGCCCCGCCTCGTCCTGTACGGCAAGCTGGAGATCAGCCTCCTCGACCCGTACTACCTGACCTGGTTCCTGATGTCGCTGTTCCTGTGGCGGCTGTCCACGCCGGTCTGGCAGCAGCTCCGGTGGCCGCTGGTGATCGCGGTCGGCCTCTCGCTGCTGTCGGGGATGAGCAGGCTCCCCGACGAGCTGTCGATGAACCGCACGCTCGGGCTGCTCCCGTTCTACGTGCTGGGGCTCATGCTGCGCCCGGAGCACTTCGCCTGGCTCCGGCGGCGGCGGGTCCGCGTCGCCGGGGCGCTCACCCTGGCCGCCGGGGCCGCCCTGGCCCTGGCCGTGCACACCCACGTCAAGACCGAGTGGATCCGCTGGCGGCACGCCAACGACGCGATCGGCGTGGACGACCTCACCGGCAGCCTGATCCGCCTCGGCATGCTGGCCGTGGGCGCGCTGCTGGTCGCCGCGTTCCTGGCGGTCACCCCCTCCCGCCGCACCTGGTACTCCGGGCTCGGTGCCGCGACCATGTACGCGTACCTGCTCCACGGCCTGGTCGTGAAGGTCGCCGAGCGCTTCTACGGCGACTGGGCCGAGACCGTGCCCGGGGTGGTCGCGGTGGCGCTCTTCGGGGTCGGCCTCGCCGCGCTGTTGTGCACCGGACCGGTCAGGAGGGTCACCCGCTGGGCGGTCGAGCCCGAGATGAGCTGGGCCTTCACCAGGATCAGGAGGCCCGCGCGGTCCGGGTGACCGCCCCGGGGCCCGGACCGGGAGCCGGCCCCGGACCGGGGGCCCGGGATGGGCCTGGACCGGGTCGGACCGGAGCGGGACCGGGGTGGGCCTGGACCGAAGCCGGCCCCGGAGCGGGGCCGGGGTGGTCCTGGACCGGGGTGGACCGGGCCTGGACCGGGGTGGGCGGGGCGGGACCGGGACCGAGGCCGTCAGGTCTGCAGTTCGTCCACCGCCCGGTAGGCGGCGGTGATCGCCGCGTCGGCGCGGGGGGCCGGCACGGAGTCCGAGTTGGCGATCGCGATCCGGCCGTGCCGCCGCCGGGCCACGGTGGCCGGAAAGGGGCCGTCGGGGTAGAAGTCGATGTCCCACGGGGTGGCGTACTCGGGCGCGTAGCCGTGGCCCCACCGGTTGACCGTGATCGCCTCGATGTCGCGGGCCGGGTCGAACCCGCCCGGCCCGAGCAACCGGGCGAGCTGCTCGCGGATGCCGTACTCCAGGCGGCTGTACGGGGTCTTGAGCAGCGCGTACCGTCCGGCGATCGAGCCGTGCGCGGGGGACATGCCCGGGACGACCGGCGTGCCGGTCAGGTGGACGAGGATCGGCTCCTCCGGCCGCCGGGGGCTCCGGTAGCGGCCGATGGCGACCGGGTCGTCGAGCTCGGCCACGCACCAGTAGGCGCCGGTGAACCGGGTCCGCCGCACCCCCAGCTCCCGCCAGGCCCGCCAGTCGCGCAGCTGGACCGTCGCGGACAGGACCGGCACCTTGACCGCCCGGTGCAGCGCCCGCCCCTGCGCGGGCGGCAGGTCGTCCACCAGGTACGGGATCATCGCGTTCCAGCAGGCCATGATCACGTTTCCCGCCTGGACGGTCCTGACCCGGTCGCCGTCGAAGTAGCCGACGGTGGCGCCGGTCGCGCGGGCGGGGGCGCCGTCGTTGGCGGCCGAGACCACCGGGCTGGACAGGCGGACGCGCACCCGGTTGCCCGGCCGGTCGAGCGCGCCGTAGTCGAACTCCGCGGTGGTGATCCCCTCCATGCCGGCGGCGGTGGCGAAGCCGGGGACCATCCGGCCGAGCATCATCCGGACGATCGCCTGGTTGCCCTCGGGGAAGTGGTGGACGCGCGGCTCGTCCGCGTCCCAGCTCTTGATCACGGTGGGGGAGTTGTACCGGGACGGTTTGTCGCGGTCGAGGCCGAGCCCCCGGAAGCCGGGGTACAGCCGGCCGCCGGCGCATCCCCAGGCGTCGATCGCGCCGAAGGCGTCCGCGCCGTAGCCCCACTCCTCGACCGGCATGGTCCGGACGAAGGCCAGGACGTCCGGATGCACCTCGCAGACGTCCCGCAGGAAGTCCGCGTAGGTCAGCCGGGCCAGCCGTTCCTGTTTCTCCTCGGCGGACAGCCCGGGGAACCAGTCGGGCGGGTCCTCGTACAGCATGACCAGATCCTTCTTCGCCCGCTCCGCGATCGGCAGCTCGGCGATCCAGCGGCGGGGGCGGGTGCCGGGCGGTAGCACGACCAGCTTGTCCGTCTCGTCCGCCGGGAAGGTCTCCCGGTCGCAGAAGACGGAGTCGTGCATGCCGAGGCGCTCGTACAGCCGCCGGTCGACGCACCTCTCGAAGTGCCGTGGCCGGATCCCGAGCTTGTCCAGCAGGTCCTTGCCCTCGGGGGTCCACACCGAGGGGTCCCGGATCGACCGCGACCCGCCGCACCCGACCAGCGGCCCCGCGCCGGCCCCGGGGGAGAACTCGTTGCGGCGGGCGTGCCCGCCGACCTCGTCGTGGTTGTCCAGGATCAGGATCCGCGCGCGGGGCTCGCGCTCCAGCCACCGGTGGGCCGCGGCGACGCCGCTGATCCCCGCGCCGACCACCACCAGGTCGTAGCGTTCCCCGGTGGGCTCGGGCGTGCCCGCGTACGGCCAGAACCGCCCGTCGCGCAGGGCGTGCGGCACGCCGATCGCCTCCGCGGTGTCGCCGCGCATCCCGGTGAAGGACGGCGGATAGGAGAGGTCGGCGGGGACCTCGAACTCGTCCGCGCCGAGGGGCCCGGGTGCGGCCTCGGCGTCGCCGCACCCGGCCAGCGACCCCAGCGCCGCGATCCCGGCGACCGCGGCCACCCCGTCGAAGAAGTCGCGGCGGGAGATGGGCCGGTCCATGCCGAGTTCCAGGGCCTTACGTCGGTTGATCGCGTGAGGATCGGTCATGGGGCGATCCTCACGATGTGAATGGGTCGCCGCGCCCGCCGCGCTGCTTTCCCGCGAACTTTTTACCCGCGCCTTGGAAACACGGCCGATGGCATCTCCTCCATCGGCTTCATGTCCTGATACATCAGAATTTGAGAGATGGTGAAAGGATAAATCAGCTACGTTTTCCGTGCTTTGTGTGGTATGCGGGAAACGCTCCTCCGGGATGGCCCTGCGGAGGAGTGGCCCCACCTCTTCCCCGGGGTGCGACCCACCTCTTCCCTGGGGTGCGACCCACCTCTTCCCCGGGGTGCGACCCGCTCCTTCCCCGGAGGTTGACGCGGCCCGTCGCCCGTTCCGCGCGGCGCGCCGCGGCGGTCCCCGACCGGGCGGGACGGGATCGGGAGTCCCCGATCGGGTGGTCCCCGGCCGGGTGGGACGGGATTGCGGCGCGTGTCCTCCGAACGCCATGACGTTCTGTGTCCTCCGAACGCCATGGCGTTCCGGCGACCGGTTCGTTACCCGGGCGAGGATGAAGCGCGTGGATTCCCGCCGACGGCGCGGATATCGCTATTCCGTACTTTAAAGGGTGGTAAAGCCTTTCGCGTCGGAGTAGCGTTCGTATTCGGGGTTCTGTCTGACGGTGGGGCGGGGAGTCTCGTGTGATCGGTAAGCAGGGCAGGGTTACCGGAAAGATCGGCCCTGGACTGGTCGGCGAGGTGATGGTGGCGGTTCGCGGGGGCGTCGAGGCGTTCTACGCCCATCCCACGGTCCCCGACGAGGAGATCGCCACCGGTTCGATCGTCGTCGTCGTCGAGTTCTTCCCGCCGCGCACGGTCTACGTCGCCCGCGCGCTCTCCTGATCCCCTCCCTTCCTCCCCTGGAGGCCGTGATGCCTGCTGAGTACCTCGCCATCGGGGGCGCCGTCCTCGCCCTCCTCATCCTGATCCTGTTGTTCAAGACCGTCTGGCGGGTGGCCGAGCCCAACGAGGCGCTGATCATCTCCGGTCTCGGCGCCAAGGGGAAGGCCGAGATGGCCGACAGTCTCGGGTTCAAGATCATCACTGGTAAGGGCACCGCCGTGCTGCCGGGCTTCCAGACCGCCCGGCGCCTCCGCCTGGACAGCCGCGCGGCCAACCTCCAGGTCTCCTGCGTCACCCAGCAGGGCATCCCGGTGGTCGTGCGGGGTGTGGTGATCTACAAGGTCGGCGACGACTTCCACTCGATCGCCAACGCCGCCCGGCGTTTCCTCGACCAGCAGGACTCCATGAACGGGGCCATCCACGAGCTGTTCACCGGGCACCTGCGTTCGATCATCGGCAACCTCACCGTCGAGGACCTCATCCTCAACCGTGAGCGGCTGACCGGCGAGACCCGCGCCTCCGCCGCCGACGAGATGATCAAGCTCGGTCTGATCGTCGACTCGCTGCAGATCCAGGAGATCGAGGACGGGACCGGATACATCACCAACCTCGGCAAGCCGCACGCCGCCAAGATCGCCGCCGCGGCCCGCATCGCCGAGGCCCAGCGCGACCAGGAGGCCACCGAGGCCGAGCAGGTCGCCGCCGCCAACAAGGCCGCCGCCTGGCGCGACTCCCAGATCAAGCAGGCCGCCTACCAGGCCGAGATCGACCAGGCCATGGCCAGGTCACGGCAGGCGGGACCGCTCTCCGAGGCGTCCGCCCGCCAGGAGGTCGTCGTCCAGGAGACCCGCGCCGCCGAGCTGGAGGCGGCACTGGCCGAGCAGCGCCTGCAGGCCCAGGTCCGCAAGCCCGCCGACGCCAAGGCGTACGAGACCGTCACGCTCTCCCAGGCCGAGCGCGACGCCCGCATCGCACGGGCCGAGGCCGAGGCCCGCGAGACCGAGCTGCGCGCCGCCGCCGAGGCCGAGTCGGTCCGGCTCCGCGGTGAGGCGGGCGCCGACGCCACCCGGGTCACCGGCCTGGCCGCCGCCGAGGCCGCCAAGGCCCAGGGCCTCGCCGAGGCGGAGGCCGCCCGCGCGAAGGGCCTGGCCGAGGCCGCCGCGATCCGGGCCCGCTCGGAGGCGCTGGCCGAGAACCAGGAGGCGGTCATCGCCCAGCAGCTCGCCGAGAACTGGCCGCAGATCGTCGGCGCCGCCGCCAAGGCGTTCGGCAACGTCGACCACATGGTGGTCCTCAACGGCGCCCAGGGCATCGAGGACATGCTGGCCAAGGCCCTCACCCTCGGCGGCACCGGCCTCGGCCTGGCCCGCTCCCTGCTGAACGGCGCCGCCCCCGGCACCGTCCAGACCGCCCAGAACGGCACTCCGCCGAACGGCACCGTCCAGAACGCCACCTCGGACGGCACCCGGAGCGCCACCCCGGAGGTCCTCCCCCCGGCCGGCGCCGTGCCCGGACCGTCCCATGGGAAGCCCGGGAATGCCGGAAACCAGGAGAATCACGAGAAGCAGGAGAAGACCACAGAACCCGCCTGATCAGGGACGTCGAGGCGGAACGCGGCGGCTGCGGCATTCCTCATGACCCGTCATGTGTTGACCCCCTTTTCTCGGGCATACGCCTGGCAGCTGAGCAAACAGGGAGTGTGCAACATGACAGTCACCGGTATCCTCACCGCCATCGTCATCGGCGCCATCATCGGAGCCCTGGGCCGGCTGGTCGTGCCCGGCAAGCAGGGCATCCCGATCTGGCTGACCATCGTCATCGGTATCGTCGCCGCCCTCATCGGCACCGCGATCGCCGGCGCGCTGGGAGTCGCGACCACGGCGGGAGTCGACTGGATCGAACTGCTTCTCCAGGTCGCCGTCGCCGCCGTCGGCGTCATCCTGGCCGTGAGCCTCTACCGCAGGCGCGGGCTGCGGTAACCCACCCGCACGGTCCGGGCCCGCAGGCCGTCGCGCCACGGGCCCGCCGACCCGGTAGCGGCTCAGGCCGGACGCGCACGACATCGTGACGGCGTACGGCCCACACGGCGGCGGCCCCGCCCGGACCCCGGGCGGGGCCGCCGCCGTTCAGCGCCCGGCCGGGCCGCCGCCCGCGGACATCCCCGGGCAGGTGAAGCACGGGGAACCCCTGGCCCCCGTGGGATCCGGGGCGGGCAGGGGTCTCCCCAGCGGGACGGCTGCGGACAGCTGAGCCGTGGATGCAACGCCCCCGGTCTCTTGGATGGCCGGCCGTCTTCCCGTCGTGCCGGGCTCAGCCGATGCGGTGCTCCACCCATGCCTGCCCGGCTGCGGTGGCGCGGGTGCGTCAGGCGGGCAGATCCCAGCTCGGCCCGTCGAATTCGCCCAGCCAGACGTGCTGGCGTTCCCTGGTGACGGTGAGACCGAATGCCGACTGATGCGGGGATCCCGCGTCCTGCCAGAGCAAGATGGCATTCTCGACCGCGTCCCACAGGCGCAGCGGGCCGTGCTGGTGAACCGTCCAACCGCCGCTCGGGTCCGGCCGGGTGTCGGCCCGAGAACCGGTGCCGACGTCCAACAGGATCGTCGTCTCGCCGCTCGACGCTCGCTGAGCGGCCGGCGCGGCGAGCTGGGCGACGAACAAAGCGGCCTCGTCGTCCAAGATCCCCGGGTCGATTCGGCTCTCCCGGGCGTCCCCGACACCCGTCGTGACCGGTGGCCGGGGCGGTGGCATGTGGGAGCGGGCCCGCATGAAATACAGATCGTCCCTCAGGAACCGTCCGCTCGCAGTGCCGTCACCGACCATGGTCAGGTGCGCGAACGCGACCCCGCCCATCCACCCCCACATGGGAGTCGTAATGGTCCCACCGGCGCGCACCTGACTCATCCACGCCGGAGGGATGGTCCGCACTGAGCAAGTGCCGATCAACCGGTCGTACGGGGCGTTGTCGTCGTAGCCGTGAAGGCCGTCCCCGACCACAAGGACGGGGGCGTACCCGGCCGCGGTGATGGCCTTCTGCGCGCGCCTGGCCACGGCGAGGTCGTACTCGATCGACGTGACGGCCTCCTGGCCGAGCCGGTGGCACATCAGCGCGGTCGAGTAACCGGTGCCAGTGCCGATCTCCAGCACCCGGTCGCCTTCACTGATATGGGCGGCCTCCAGCATTCGCACGACCAGGCTCGGGGTGGTGGACGACGAACTGGGCGAGCCCGTCACCGCGCTCGTCGCTTCTTCGGCCAGTACCCCGTCGACCTGGGTCACCCATGTCTCGTCGGTGTAGACCAGGGCCAGCCAGTCGTCCTCACCTACGTCGGCGCGGCGTATGGGCGTCCACAGGTCACCCCGGACCACGTCACGAAGGTAGGCGGCGTCGCCGACGAACAACTCGCGAGGCACCCCCTCCAGGGCTGCGCGCCAGCCAGCGGATTCCACGGTGTCCGCCAGCATGTGGCGGAGCTTCGCGGCGGCGTCGCTCACGGCCACCATCCCTTCAAGATCAGATCAGCGAAGGTGCGCGTCATCACGTCGGCATCAGGTAACCAGGCCCACTGGCCGTTGGGGTTGCATTCGATGAAGGTCCACGTCTCGGGTTAGCCGAACTGAACAGAAGATGGCGGTGCCCCCGTCGGCCCTGACGGGGGCACCGCGTTGCGACCGGTGTCCACGGTCCCTCCAGCCCGGGGATCGTCCGGTCGCGCCTGCCCCACGGGTGGCCCCTGGTCTGCGCACCACCGCTCGTGGGAGATGGACGGCGCGGCGACACGGCACGGGGGCGTCCGCGCCGCCGCGCCGGGCTCATGGCCCGAAGGTGTGCGCGGCCCGTGTCCGGTGCACCAGCTCCACCTGGGCGGCCAGTTCCTTCGCGAGTTCTTCGGCCGAGGAGCGGATGAACGTCTCGTGCACTCCGGCGATCCTCTGCCGGTCGGTGGGCGGAGTGCGCGAGATGGCGTACCAGATCGGGACGGCGAGGTCGGTCACGCAGACGATGTCCCACCCGGGGAAGTCCTGCCGCAACGTGGCCAGTTGGCGCTCGGCGCGTTCCGCCGCCTCCTCGCAGAACTGTGGCCGCTTCAGGGCGGGCTCTTCCGGGGACGTCACCGGGGAACCTCCTGCCGGGCCCGTCGTCCGGTGTCGTCGAGTCGGCGGCACAGGTCGCTCGGGCTGGGGGCGTGCAGGGTCCGGGAGCAGCCGCACCCCGGTTGCGGGCACGGGCCGGTCGCGTACCAGATGCGGTGCGCCTGCCAGATCGTCCAGCCCGGGAACGCGCGGCCGATGTACTCGGCGAGCGCGCCGGCCTGCTCCTCAGCCGTCGCCGGTACGGGGGAGGTGGAACCGTCGCCGCGCCTGCTCGCGGGGGTGTCGCATCGCCCCGGGGCCGGGCTCACGCGATGGCCTCTCGCCGGTACGGCTCGCGTCGCCGCGGTGGGAAGGTGTCCGGTGAGCGGCCCCGGCCGGGGGCGGCGGCCGTCATGGGCCGTGCGTGACGTCCGGGCCGCGCCTGGGGGACGACGGCGGGGTGGGCCTTCACCGGGCGGGCGGGGGCCGCGGCCGAGACCGGCCCGCACAGGCCCAGGCGCCGCCGCGCGGCCATGCGGGCGCACACCTGGCGGGGCGTGGGCTGCTCCCACAGGTGGTCGCGGCGGTGCGGGAGGCTGCGCGCCTCGTGGGCGTAGGGGGCGTGACCGCACCACCGGCAGCCGAGGGGCAACGGTGGGGCGTCCGCTCCCCAGCGGACGCGGATGACTCTAGGCTTGCGCACGGGTCAGGAGGACCTTCCTGATCAAGGGACCCGTACGGCGTGTCAGCGCCTGCGGGTCCCGCCTTTCGCACAGGGAAAGCGGATCGTAACGGATCGCCTACGTTGTGCTTCGGACAGTCACCATGGTGCTGCGCGGAGCATCGCGGAAGTGACACACTTTGTGTCACCCCAGAGTGATCGTCAGGCGACGCCGACCCATTCGGCGAAGCAGACCAGGCTTTCGCTGCTGGCACGGTGCAGGCGCAGCAGGGTCTCGGCATCCTCGCGAACCCAAGGGTGTTCCCGCGTGTGTTGCGGCGCGATCTTCCTGGCGGTCCTCAGGCTCTCGAAGGCCGCTTCCTTCAAACCGGCCCACAGCTGTGCCCTGGCCAGCTCGATGAAGAAGCCAGATCGGCGTTCGGCGGGCATGTCCGACGGCGGCGACCAGCTGTCGCCCAGGAAGAGAGCGAGCTGAAGGTGATGGTCTCCGAGGCTGACGGCGACGGACACCTCGTGGACGCGGACCGAACAGGGGCCGAACGCGGTCCCGTAGTAGATGTCCTCGGGGACGAGGTCACCGAGTCGCCGCGCCTCACTTAGATGGGTCATAGCGGCGTCGGCGTTGGCTGTTCGTGCTGCGATGACGGCGGCTCGCATGTGCAACGATCCCAGGACGCCGAGACGGAGACGTCCTGCGCTTTTCGGCAGGTTGTCGATCGCGGACTCGATTGCGCGTAAACCCGCGTTGTACGCGTGCACGGCGAAGAAGCTTTCGGTCCGCACATACGCCGTTGACGCGCTGAGGAGAGGATCCCCCACAACGGCTGCGGTGTGGCGCATCAATTCGATCAGCCGAGCTGACAGATCAAGGTAGCCGTATTTGTAGGCGACCGCATCGGCGGCCCGGTAGGCGGCCACGAGTAACGCCGCGATGTCGCCAGGGTTATCCGCTCTGTGAATCCCACGGATGAGCTCGCTGAGCAGTGCGGGAAGGGTCTGTGACAGCCGTACGTACTGGGCGCCCAGGCGCTTCTGGACCGCGTCGGTAACGGATACTCGAAGCGCGGGTAGGGGGCGCACCGGCCCCTCGTCGGGAACGTCGTATGCGGTGATGACCTCACGCAGCGCGGGAATCGCGTCGTGGACACGGCCGTCAAGACGGCCGGAGTCCCCCAGGAGCCGGGACGGGTCGACGCCCAGCGCTGCGGCGATGGTGTCCAGGACGGAATCGCTGGGTGCGCGTGTCCCTTGCTCGATCTTCCTGAGCATGCTGAGAGAGATGTTGGCCGCTCGGGCGAGGTCGTCCTGAGTCATGCGGCGAGCTCCACGAACAGCGGCTATGCGCCCTCCTGGACCGGTTCTAAGGGCTTTGCCGGGCATGTCTGTTCCGTTCTCCAGACAGGAGAGAAGGCAACTCCGCGATGGTGTCGATCTGCCAGTCCGCCGCGTCCAGAGCGGCCGCGTCGTTTCCCCAGAGGTGTCCCCAGGGGCCGCGCCGGATCATGCATGTGCGCAGACCGAAAGCTTTGGCGGGAATGATGTCGTTCGCGGGGTGGTCGCCGACGTAAACCGTTTCATGAGCAGGCGCCTCGGCGAGCTGGAGGACCTTGCCGAAGAATCCGGGGTCGGGTTTCGCGATGCCCCATTCCTCCGAGGTGACGATCGCGTCGGCGGGGATCGACAGCCCTCGCAGGAGATCACCGGCTTTGCGTGTCTGGTTCCCGGCGACGCAGACCCGAAGTCCCGCATCGCGCAAGGCCCGCAGACCGGACCGGACGTCGGGGTACAGGTCGGTCTCGTCGAGGTGTTCGCCCTGGCCGGCCTCTTCACGGGCTTGGCGCGCCGCGTGCAGGTCGATGCCGGGCCGGAGGATGCGAACCGCCTCTGCGTTGTCCATGCCCAGGGCTGTCACCGCCCCGACCAGAGCGGACAAGGTGTGGCGGGGGATGTTCAGCCAGTCCGCCCAGGACCCCCAGTACCGGTCATCGCGAACCAGCGTCTCGCCTATGTCGAACACCACAGCCTTGACCACACCTGGGAGGGTAGGCCAGTTCATCGCCGTCCGTAGTCCCAACTCACGCGTTCATGCACCCGGCCTACGGGTGCTTCCCGCGTACTGCGTCTCGCGTGGGATGTGGCGGTGACCGTCTGGGAAACGGAGCCGCTGCTATCGAAACGCTGAACGCCTGTCGGCTGGTGTTCTCCAGCAGCGCGCGCCTGGCGTGGTGCGGCGCCTTCAGCCGGTCAGTTCGCGCTGCGGCCGCTGCCCGTTCTGCCGGTGCCCGCCGTCCGCCGCCTGCATCGCGTCGATCTTCGCGTGCAGGCGGGCCAGTTCCTCCAGGACGGCGGTGATCTGGTCCTCGGCGCGCTGCTCCTCGGCGGAGGTGCTCTGGTCGTCCATGGCGTTGACCACGACGGCGATGAACAGGTTCAGCACCACGAAGGTCGACGTCAGGATGTAGCCGACGAAGAAGACCCACGCCCAGGGCTGCTCGTCCATGACCTTCTCGGCGATGTCCGGCCACGACTCGCCCGTCATGATCTGGAAGAGGCTGAACAGTGAGGTGGGCAGCTCGCCGAAGTACTCGGGGGCCATGTCGCCGAAGAGCTGGGTCGCCAGGACCGCCGAGATGTACATCACCAGGAGCAGCAACCCGATGATCGACGCCATGCCGGGGATGGCCGCCAGCAGCGCGGCGACCACCTTCCGCATGCTGGGCACGGCCGACACCAGGCGGAGCGCGCGCAGGATCCGCAGCGCCCGCAGCACCGAGGCCGGGCCGGACGACGGGATCAGCGCGACGCCCACGATGGCGGCGTCGAACCAGTTCCACGGGTCGCGGAAGAACGCCCCCCGGTAGGCGTACAGCCGGGCGGCCAGTTCGACGATGAAGACCGCCAGGGCCGCCCGGTCGATGACGTGCAGGAAAGTGCCGATCCGGTCCATGAGGTACGACGAGGTCTCGCATCCGATCGCGACCGCGTTGACCACGATGACGGCGATGACGGCCCGTTGGACGAGCCTGGTTTCAAGCAAGGAACGCACACGTTCGCGCCTTGGCAAGTGGTCAGCTCCCTGGGGGTCGGTGATTACCGCACACTGGCATACCCATGATCCAGTACCGGGCAATCCCCCCGTCGCCGCGCATGCCGTACCGGCCTCCGGACGCCGGTACGGCATGTGTCACGGCGAACCCTGGACTCCGCCTTGTGCGCGACGGTCTCGATGGTGCTCCTTGGACTGGGGGTGATCAACGGATCATGAGCTGTTTGCGCATTACGGTCGAGATCTGTGTGTATTTGTATTGGGGGTGGTGATTTCGGCTGTCGTCGGGAAGGAGGGTCGTCCGGGCCCGGACGAGAAGGCGCGGGCGGGGAGATCGCATCTGAAAAACCGGTGGTTCCGGCGGGTCGGCGACCGCGGGAAGAAACGCCCCTTCCGGCCTGCGAAGGCGTTGTGTCAGGGGCCGACGGGATGTCTTTCGCGGCGTCCCGATTCCGGGACTTCGTACGGCTCGTTCTCGTATGACATCGCCTGTCCGGCCGCCGTCCGGATCGCGCCTTCCGGTGTGTCGGTTGTCAAGGGCGGTGTGGGCGTCGGCGGACGCGCCTTGCCAAGTGTTCCGCTGAACACGGGAGTGACCTCCTTCTTGTCGAAGAATGGCCTCCGGTGTGGGAAATAAAAGCGGATATATCGCATTAGAGGCATATGTGGTATCTGTTGACCGTCAGTGAATACTTATTGTCATTGCGAGCAGTCGTTGAGGATGATGCGACGTGATCGAGCTGCGCAGCTCCGAGGTCCCGGCCGCCGACCGGTTCGAGTGGTGGTGCGACCTGACCGCCCGGCAGATGTTCCCCACCGCGATCAGCAGTGACCGGACCGGCGACTTCCGCGCGGCGGTGACGATCCTGCAACTCGGGCCGGTCACCGTGACGGCGCCGCGGTTCGTCGACATGAGGTCGGCGCGCACCGCCCGGCTGATCCGGCGCTCGGACCCGGAGCTGTGGACGCTGACCCTGGTCCGCGCGGGATCGATGTGGACTGAGCAGAACCGCAGCCGCGCCCAACTGGCGATCGGCGACCTGGTGCTTCAGGACACGTCCCGGCCGTTCCACTGTGAGGTGCTGTGCCAGGGCGGCCTGGCCCGTACGGTCACGCTGCAACTGCCCCGCCGGGTGCTGCCGCTGCCCGAGGAACTGTTGCGGGACCAGGTGGCACGGCCGCTGTCCTCACGGCGGGGGGCGGGCGCGTTGCTCGGCCGGTTCATGGCGGGGCTCCTGCAGCAGGCGAAGACGCTGGGACCGGCCGAACGCGCCCGGCTGGGCACGGTGGCGATCGACCTGCTGGCCGTCGTCCTCGCGGGAGTGACCGACGCGGTGCGGACGGTGCCGACGCAGACGCGGCGGCAGGTGCTCATGCGGGAGATCAAGACGTTCGTGCAGCACCACCTCGGCCGGACCGACCTGTCCCCGTCCTCGATCGCCGCGGCCCACCACATCTCCGTGCGCTCCCTGCACCACCTGTTCCAGCGGGAGGAGCGGACCGTCAGCGGATACATCCGCGAACAGCGGCTGGAACGCTGCCGCGTCGATCTGGCCGACAGCCGCCTGGACGGACGGAGCGTCGCGGAGATCGGAGCGCGATGGGGTTTCCCCGACGCCACGTCATTCAACCGGGCGTTCAGGGCGACGTACGGGATGCCGCCGGGCGAGTACAGAAAGCACGTCTCACCCGCTTCGGCGGTCCCGGCAACGGGCCGCTCCGGGCCGACCCCGGCGACCCCGCCCGCGGCCGGGTGACGCGGCTCGCCCGGCCGGCCCGCCCGATTCGGGTGTCACCGGCAGGCCGCCCGGGTTCCGGCAACGGCCCGACGGCGGCGCCGTCTACGTGATCAGGGCCGGGTGTTGCAGGTAGGGCTCCAGGAAACCGCCGGGCGGTCCTCGACGATACCCTCGGCATGGTCGACCGCCGTGGTCGAGCCGTCGGACTTACGCTCCACTAGATCAAGATGGTAGACCCTCCTTCTCATGGTCACGGTGGGGCTTCGATCGGGGCCGGTGGGCATGTAGTAGATGCAACGAGACTGGGCGTCTTTGACGACGCCTACTTTGGCGGCTGTCTTCATGGCCGTCGCGCCCTGCACGCTGTCCAGCTCGTCGGCCATGCCGTCCTGCCACTGGCCGACGGTGACGACGGCGACCGGGTACCCGCATACCTGGTAATTTCCCCAATGGCGCTCGCGGGCGCCATCGCCCGCGGCGATGCCCCAGACCGCGGTGGAACTGCAGTCCGCCGTCACGGTGGTCGTTTCCATCAGCGTCGCCCGGACGTACGTGCCGGTCGTGACGGCTGCCGCTTCCGTCGCGGTCAGGCCGGGAATCGATACTGCGACCGCCGCGGCCACGGCGGCGGATATGAGTCTTCGGTAGCTCTTCAAAGAACTCTCATTCGTCTTTCGGGTGGCGGAAGGCGGATGATCGGATCTGTCGGACTCCATCGGTGAAGTAGTGCGATCCGCCACTCTTTGTGCTGGATGTGACGCCGACCCCGGCTTGCCGTCCCGCTCCTGCCGGAAACCGACACGCATGTCTCCCCTGAGCGGGGGTGCCCGGCCTGCCGGGGGGCATGGAGAAAGGATCCCCCGGCGAGTTTGGAACGACTTTGGATGTTCCTTGGAGGGGACTTGAGAGCCGCTTCATGGACCCTTGGCGGCGATGTCTTTGCAGACGGGGTTGTTGTCCGGGCGATGCCGGATCGGCGACGGCGTCGGCCGGTGCAGCCGAGCGGCCGACGCGGGCGCATGGCGTGGCCGACGTGGTGCAGTTCCTCGCCTCGGAAGTCCCCGAAGGTCCGGAGGCCGGGATCACCAAGGTAGTCGACCCGGTCGCCATC
Organism: Streptosporangium fragile; assembly: GCF_039534445.1. Taxonomy (NCBI): domain Bacteria; kingdom Bacillati; phylum Actinomycetota; class Actinomycetes; order Streptosporangiales; family Streptosporangiaceae; genus Streptosporangium; species Streptosporangium fragile. Next base: position 69,910 of record NZ_BAAAVI010000004.1, read on the forward strand.
GGTCCAGTGCCGATCCCGGTGGGCGTCCGCCCCGGGTCCCGTGGTGGCGGCCGGCGGCGGAGTGCTCCGGCTCCGGAGGCGCCAAGGTGATCGTACTCACCGGTAACTAAGTAGCCGCGCCCATGATGCGGAGGCGGATCATCGTGACGATGGTCCGTATGACACAGCCGGTGAAGACCACGACGACGACCGCCTTCTACGTGCAGGCCGCCATCTCGTTCGGGCTGTCCGTGACGGCCCTGGGGATCGGGATCGCCTACCTGCCGGTGACCACCTGGGTGCGGGCCTTCATGGGCCTCGGGCTGCTCTACGTGGTGACGTCGACCTTCACGCTCGCCAAGTGCGTCCGGGACCGGAGCGAGGAGGCCAGCGTCGTCAACCGGGTCGACCAGGCCAGGCTGGACAAGCTGCTGGCCGAGCACGACCCGTTCAAGAACGACTGACCCCGCCGTAGTTAAGCGCTTTGCTGCCGAGCTCACCGCGATCCACCAGGCCGGGGTCGTCCACCGCGACCTGAAGCCGTCCAACATCCTGCTGAGCGCGGTCGGCCCCCGGGTCATCGACTTCGGCATCGCCCGGCTGTCCGAGCCCGACGCCACGCAGTCCGAGGTGGTGTCCGGCACGCCCGCCTACATGGCACCCGAGCAGGCGAGCGTGGCCGCGGCCACGCAGGTGGTGAGCGACACCTGGACCCCGTTGCTTCCCGCCACGACCGAGCCGCGACGCCGGGCCGCACCGCTGGCGGCCGCCGCGCTGGCCGTCCTGGTCACGGCGGGCGTCTCGCTGGCGGCCTGGCGGCCGTGGGCCGGCACGGACGCGAACGCCCGGCCCACGCCGTCGGTGTCGACGGTCCTCCTGACCGCGACCGCGACCGTGACCCGGGAAGCGGCGGCCCCGGCGGATTCCACGCCCCCCGAGCGGGCGGAGATCACCACTCCGGTACGGGTGAAGCCCTCGGCTCCCACCGGAACCCTCAGGCCGGGCACGAAACAGGCAGGCGCGACATTCGTCCACGGCAACCCCTGGGGGAAGAACATCCCCGGGCACGTGCAGATCACCACTCTCGCCCGGAAGGGCGACGACCTCAGGCTTGAGGCCACGATCAGGAACACCAGCGCCGACGGCCGCATCTACCTCGACTACCTGCTGGCGAGCGGGCTGAACGGCAATCAGGTCAACGACCTGCAGAACATCCAGCTCTTCGTGCCCGGGGAGACCTTCCCGCTCCAGCCCTTCCGGGAGGGCGACAAGTGCGCGTGCACGAGCTGGGCGGCGACCACGATCCTGGAAGCGGGCCAGTCCATGCACCTGTACGCCGTGTTCCGCAAGGTTCCCGAAGACACCAGGACGGTGGACGTCATCCTGCCGACGATGGGCACGTTCAGGAACCTGCTGATCACCGGGAGGTGACGACCGGTCCTGCCGCCGGAGAGCGCGCCCGGCGGTGGTCACCCGGACGGCTTCCGCCGGGCCGCCGCCCGGACCGCCCCGCCGGGGACCGTCGCCCCCGGACCGCGACGCCGGGGTCGCGATCCAGGGCTGCCACCCCGGCCGGAGAGCGTCAGATCATCACGTGGTCCTCGGGGTGGCCGACGAAGGAGAACTGGGCGTTGCGGGTGAGCTTGATGTCGTCGGCCTGCCAGGTGTGCTTGCCCGCGTCGCCGCTGCGCCAGTAGACGAAGTTGAACCGGTCGGCGGAGTAGATCTTGACGCGGTCCTCCTTCAGACGGCGGACCAGGCGGGTGTCCTCCCCCCGGGTGACGTCCTCGAAGCCGTAGTGGCGGAACATGTCGGCCTTGCCGAGGAAGGTGCCGCCCTGGACGAGGAAGGCGTAGCGGTGCTCCAGGCCGGGCAGGCGCAGCATCGTGGTGTTGCTGCCCTCGAAGTAGGCGTAGTGGGCGCCCTTGCCGACGAGTTCGGCGTCGGAGTAGTCGAAGGCGCGGGCCAGGTCCGACAGGTAGTGCTCGCCGTACAGGTTGTCGTCGTCCATCTTGGCGATCAGCTCGCCCTCGGCGGCGGCGATGCCCATGTTGAGGCAGGCGCCCAGCGAGAGCGACGAGTCGGCGGGGAGCACGACGACGTCGGTGACCCCGGCCATGCGGGCCTTGTCGGCGACGACGACCGGGTCGATGTCGAGACCGTGCAGGACCATGATGAGCTGGACCGGCCGGTGGATCTGCTTGGCCACCGAGGAGATCGCGTGCTCGATCTGGGAGGCCCGGTTGGTGGGCAGGACGACGGAGATCGACCGGGTCCTGGGCTGGACGGGCCTGCCGAGGACCTGGAGGATCTGGTCCACGCGGTGCGAGAACAGGTGCTTGTCGAAGACCTCGCGCATGGCCAGGTGCCCCTGGCGGGCGCGGAGCTCGGGGCTGTTGACCAGGTGGAGGACCTGGTTGTACGACTCCAGCTCGTCCCGGGCGATCGGGATCAGCGACCCGAAGGTCTCCTCGATGGCCCGCGACCAGCCCGAGACGATCGAGGTCGCGCAGGCCGAGAGCTCGAAGACCCGGCGGGCGCACATGGTCGGCGAGTCGAGGACCGAGTTCACGTTGAGGAAGACCTTGTACATCTTGTACGCGGCCAGCATCTGGTCGTAGGGGAGCTCGCCCACGATGTGCGGGACGTACTCCTTCGGCCAGGCGTACTTCTCGTCGACGGTGCCGTTGCGGGCGAAGATGTGCAGGCCGAGCTCGCGGATCGGGGCGAGGACGGTCTCCATCTGCTCGCGGCGTTCGGGGTGCTTGTCCCGGAAGTACATGCCGGCGAAGACCACGTCGTGCAGGCGCCCGCGCTTGTCCTGGATCGGGTTGTGCACCCGGGGCTGGGCCGCGAACTGCAGGACGTCGACCCGGTCGTGGCCCAGCACCTCCCGGTAGCGGGGGACCATGTCGCCGTCACAGGTGAAGACGTAGTCGAACAGCTTGGCCGTGTCGATGAAGAAGTCGAAGTTCGGCGGGTCCTCCTTGTTCCAGAAGACCGTGGGGATCCCCTCGGCGCGGCACCAGTCGATCAGGGCGCGCAGCTCGGGCTTGGGGGCGTTCGTCCCGGTCATCTGGTAGCGCCAGCGGCCCTGGTTGCCGTGCCAGGCCGACTCCACGAACAGCAGCTCGGGCCGGCGCTCGGCGAAGATCTCCGGCCAGTCGCGCAGGCCGAACTCGATCTGGTCCCACTCGTACTTGAAGGCCATCCGGGAGAAGTCGTCCAGGATGACCGCGACCTTCAGGCCGGGGCGGAGGATCGGGCCGTCCGGCCACTTGACCTTGGGCACGTCGACCGCGGGCCCCCGGTTGTCGAGCTCCTCGATCACCTCGCTCACCGGCCGGGGCGGCTTGGGCCCCCTGCGCTCCTGCATCGCGGAGCGGAGCTTGCCGGGCAGCGCCGTGACCCCGGACCCCTTGGCCGCCGTCAGCGCCTCGGCCACCCGGTAGGGGCGTTGGACCTTGGTCGACTCCAGCTTCCACTGGGCGTACTCGGCCTTGGCCTCGGCGATGGCGAGCCGCCGCTCCAGGTCCTGGACGCGCTCCTCGAAACGCTCGATGACCTTGCGCTCCTCGGGCAGCCAGTTGACCGGCCCGAGACGCTTGAACTTCGGCTCTTCAGGGGTCTCTTCGCTCATGGGGATCGCCTTTGTCCGGGTCGTGACATGGTACGGCCGGAGCAGTACCTCAATGGCCGCTTTACGGAGATTTGGGCAGTATGGATCGTGCCGCGGATGATCGGGACGGCCTGCGCCGTGGACGTACGCGTACGGGGATACGCGGCCCGCGTGGGGACGGGCGCGGCCCCGGGGCGGACGCCGCCGCGGGAGGCCGGGGGCGGAACCGCGGGGCCGGTGGGCGCCTACTCGGGCCGGGGCCGCACGACCCCCTGCGCGGCCGGGGAGAGGTTGCCGCCGCGGAGCCAGGTCTCGATCACCCGGGCGATCCGCGGGCCCGCCTTCCCGTCCCAGAGCGGGGGCAGCTCGCCCGAGGGCGTCGCGGCGCCGTCGGCCAGCGCGCGCTCGGCGGCGGCGGGCAGCTGCGCCGGGGTGACCAGCCGGTTGGTGCCGTGGCTGACGGTGATCGGCCGCTCGGTGTTGGGGCGGACCGTGAGGCAGGGGACGCCCAGCATGGTGGTCTCCTCCTGCACACCGCCGGAGTCGGTGACGACCAGCGCCGCGCCCCGGACCAGGGACAGGAAGTCCACGTAGCCCAGCGGGTCGATGATCGACAGGTTCTCGCCGTCCACCAGGCCGGCCTCGGCCAGGCGGGTCCGGCCGCGCGGGTGGAGCGGCACCACGATCGGCAGCCGCTCGCTCACCTGCCGTACCGCGTCGACCAGTTCCTTGGCGGAGGCCGGGTCGTCCACATTGGCGGGGCGGTGCAGGGTGGCCACGCCGTACCGCTCGCCGAGACCGAGACGGGTCCGGACCGGTGCCGGGTCGAGGCGGTCCAGCGCGGAGAACAGGCTGTCGATCATCGGGTTGCCGACCAGGTGGACCCGGGCCGGGTCGACGCCCTCGGCGGCCAGGTGCGACAGGGCGTCGGGCGAGGTGGCGAAGAGGATGTCGGAGAGGGCGTCGGTGACGACCCGGTTGACCTCCTCGGGCATCTCCCGGTCGAAGGAGCGCAGGCCCGCCTCGACGTGCGCGGTCGGGACGTGCAGCTTGGCGCAGACGAGGATCGCGGCCAGCGTGGAGTTCACGTCGCCGTAGACGACGACCAGCGCGGGCTGCTGGGCGAGGACCACGTCCTCCAGGCCGGTCAGCAGGGCCGCCGTCTGGCGGGCGTGCGATCCGGACCCGACGCCGAGGTTGGCGATCGGCTCGGGGAGGCCGAGGTCGGCGAAGAACACGTCCGACATGAGCGCGTCGTAGTGCTGGCCGGTGTGGACGATGCCTTGCCGCACGCCCAGTTCCGCCAGCGCCCGCACCACGGGAGCGGCCTTCACGAAGTTGGGCCGCGCGCCGAGCACGTGCAGGACGAGGGGATTTTCGGGGCCCGGAGCAGCGCCCGGACGGGCAAAGTCCCTCATTGACCTCGCCTTTCATGCGGCAGTGGGGCAAACGTTGCCTATGGTACGGTCACGGCGTGGTTTCCGACGCCAACAGACCAGAGTCCCCCTCGGTTCCGGCGGAGCCCTCCGGTCCGGCGGCACCCGCGGGTGCGGGGACGTCCCCGACACCTCCTGAGCCGGCGAAGTCCCCGGCCCCGGCGACACCTCCCGGGCCGGTGAAGTCCCCGGCCCCGGCGACGGACGCCGAATCTTCCGGGCCGGTGGAGCCCCCGGCCCCGGCGGCGGACGCCGATCCGGTGACGCCCCCGGCGTCAGAGACACCCCGGGCCGCGCCCGAGGCGGAGGCGGCTTCCGCCGCGCCGGACGCGTCCGGGACCGCACCGGAGACGCCCGACGACGCCGCGCCTGACACGGCTCAGAGCGCACCGGATCCCGCCCCGGCCGTACCGGACGCGGCTCGGAGCGCGGGTCCGGATCCCGCCCCGGCCGTACCGGAGACATCCCAGGCCGCGCCGGATCCGGCCCCGAGCGCGCCGGACACCTCCCAGGCGCCCCCGGCCTCGGCATCCGCAGACGCCCCCGACACCTCCAAGGTCTCCTCACCTCCCACGACCGTGACCGCGTCCCCCGCCCCTGGAACACCGGCCCCTGGAACACCGGCCCCGGTGGGCGGGACGGGCGGTGCGAGCAGGGCCCGGCGCCCGATGTCGGCCGCGAAGGCCCGCGCCGGGCTACGGGGACTGATCAAGGGGTTCCTCCAGCATCCGGTGGTCGTCTCCCGGGTGGTGGCGACGAAGGTCAAGTCCGACCCGGTGCGCGTGGCGCAGGCGGCGGCCGAGACGCTCCCGCCGAAGCTCCGCCCCATGGTGGGCCGCTTCGCGTGGCCGGTCGCGCGCCGCGCCAAGGTGGTCGTCCGCAAGCTCGGCATGCGCATGGTCAAGGGCCCGTGGGCCGAGGCGAAGGAGCACTTCGACGCGGGCCGGATGAGCGAGGCCGTCGCCGCGCTCCAGAGCCACACCCGCTACCCGTTCATCAGGCGCCGGGCCGCCTACTACGCCGGTGAACTGGCCGCGATCCAGCCGAACCCGATCCCGCCCAGGGAGAAGGTGATCGTGGGCGAGCGGCTCCGGGGCCGGGTGCTGCACTGCGTCACCAACGCCCTGCCGTACACCCAGGCCGGATACACCGTCCGCACGCATCGGATCGTCACCGCGCAGAAGGCCGCCGGGCTGGACCCGCACGTGGTGACCAGCTGGGGCTGGCCGATGATGCAGGGCTACGCCGACGCCACCCCGTACGAGGAGATCGACGGGATCCCCTACCACCGGCTGATCCCCTCGGGCGGCGAGGTGCCCTTCGAGAGCCACGGGCGGATGATCAAGGGCGCCGCCGAGGTGACCGAGCTGGTCAGGACGCTCCGGCCGCAGGTGCTCCACGCCGCGACCGACCACCGTAACGGCTCGGTGGCGCTGGCCGTGCGCGAGCGGACCGGTACGCCGATGGTCTACGAGGTGCGGGGCTTCCTGGAGGAGACCTGGGCCTCACGCGACCCGAAGCGCGTCGGCAGCCAGCGGCACGTGCTCCAGCGCGACCGCGAGGCGTTCATCATGCGCTCCGCCGACGCCGTGGTCACCCTCGCCGAGACCATGGCCGCCGAGATCGTCGAGCGGGGCGTGCCCAGGGAAAAGATCTACCTGGCGCCCAACGCGGTGGACGACTCGCTGCTGACCGCCGAGTACGACGGGTCTGCCTTCCGCGCCGCGTACGGCATCGAGCCCGGCGACATCGTCATGGGCTCGGTGTCGAGCATCGTGGCCTACGAGGGTTTCGCGACCATGATCCGCGCCGCCGCGCTGCTCCGGGACGGGGGCGCACCGGTCAAGGTGCTGCTCGTCGGTGACGGCGCGGAGCGGCCGGCGCTGCTGGAGCAGGTCGAGGAACTGGGGCTGGGCGACATCGCGATCCTGCCGGGGCGGGTCGGCCCGGAGGAGGCCCTGCAGGCGCAGTCGGCCATCGACATCTTCGTCTGCCCACGCGAGGACCTGCGGGTCTGCCGGCTTGTTACGCCATTGAAACCTGTCGAGGCGATGGCCCTCGGCAAGCCGGTCGTGCTGAGCGACCTGCCCGCCCTGTCGGAGCTCGTGGGCTCCGACGGAGCCGGGCTTCTGGTGCCCGCGGGCGACGCCGAGAAACTCGCCGAGGCGGTCGCCGGGCTGCGCGACGACCCCGAGCGCAGGGCCGCGATGGGCGAGGCGGGACGGGCCGAGGTGGCGGCGAAGCGCACGTGGAGTCGGGTCGCGGAGACGTACCGTGAAATCTACCGATCGATTGCTGGTTGATGGCCCTATGTTGGTAACTGACAACCCAGCCGTTTGTGATGCGTTCAATCGCATTAGGCGTGGCTCGTTCGGACTTGAGATAGCCTTTGCGACCATGAAGTGTTGTTTCCGGCTTTCCAAGGTCATCCAGTGACTGCCTACGACCTGGCTGTCATCGGACTGGGCTACGTCGGCATGCCCCTGGCCAAGGAGGCCACGGCGGCGGGCCTGCGGGTCGTCGGCTTCGAGGTCGATCCCACCAAGGTGGAGGCCCTGAACGCGGGTCACTCCTACATCGACGACCTGACCGACGCCGACCTCGAGCACATGCTGGCAGGCGGTTTCAGCGCCACGCTGGACGAGTCCGTGCTCGCGGACAGCCGGACCATCGTCATCTGCGTCCCGACCCCGCTGGACGAGGACCACCGTCCCGACCTGTCGGCCGTCGAGGGCGCCACCACCACCGTCTCCCGCAACCTGCGGGCGGGCACGCTGGTGGTCCTGGAGTCCACGACCTGGCCGGGCACCACCGACGAGGTCGCCCGTCCCATCCTGGAGACCTCGGGCCTCGTCGCGGGCGTCGACTTCCATCTCGCCTTCTCGCCCGAGCGCATCGACCCGGGCAACCCGAAGTACGGCCTGCGCAACACCCCGAAGGTCGTCGGCGGCTACACGCTCGCCTGCCGGGAGCGCGCGGTCGGGTTCTACTCCCAGTTCATCGAGCAGGTCGTGCCGGTCAGCGGCACCCGCGAGGCCGAGATGGCCAAGCTCCTGGAGAACACCTACCGGCACGTCAACATCGCCCTCGTCAACGAGATGGCGATCTTCTGCGACGAGCTCGGCGTCGACCTCTGGGAGGCGATCGAGGCGGCGGCCACCAAGCCGTTCGGCTTCCAGAAGTTCCTGCCCGGACCCGGCGTCGGCGGCCACTGCATCCCCGTCGACCCGTCCTACCTGTCGTACACGGTCCGCAAGCTGGGTTACCCGTTCCGGTTCGTGGAGCTGGCCCAGGAGATCAACGAGCGGATGCCGGCGTACGTGGTGGCCCGCGTGCAGCGCCTGCTCAACCGGGACCGCAAGGCCGTCAACGGCTCCAGGGTGCTGCTGCTCGGCGTCACCTACAAGCCCGACATCGCCGACGAGCGCGAGACTCCGGCGCTGCCGGTCGCGCGGGCGCTGCGGGAGCTGGGCGCCGATCTGGTCTTCGCCGACCCGTACGTCAAGGAATGGCGGGTGGACGGCACACCGGTGCCGCGGGAGGAAGACCTCGCCAGGGCGGTCGCCGAGGCGGACGTGACGCTGCTGCTGCAGCAGCACTCCGCCTTCGACCTGTCGATTGTCGAGGATCACGGCAAGCTCGTGCTCGACACCCGAGGCGTGCTCGCCGAGGGTGAACGCGTCGAGCGGCTCTAGCGACGAAAGGGCTGCGCGCAGTGCACGTGCTCGTCATGACGGTGGTGCATCACCCCGAGGACGCCCGGATCCTGCACCGGCAGATCCGCGCGCTCGTGGATGCCGGTCATGAGGTCACGTATGCCGCGCCGTATACGGCGCGGGGCGTCATGGCCCGCCCCTGGGTGAACGCCGTCGACCTCCCCCGGGCCGCCGAGCGCAAGCGCCTGGCGGCCGTGCGCGCCGCGCGCAAGGTCTTCAAGCGCATGCGCGACCAGGTCGACCTCGCGGTCATCCACGACCCCGAGCTGCTGCTCGCCGTGGCGGGCGTGCGCAGGCGGCCACCGGTGGTCTGGGACGTCCACGAGGACACCCCGGCGACGCTCTCGCTGAAGCCGTGGCTCCCGGCGTTCCTGCGCCCGCCGGTGCGGTTCCTGGCCCGGCTGCTGGAGGGCACCGCCGAGCGCCACCTGCACCTGCTGCTGGCCGAGACCGCCTACGCCGGGCGGTTCCGCCAGACCCACCTGGTGGTGCCGAACGAGACCTGGGTGCCCGACGAGGTGACCGCGCCGGGCGACGACCGCGTGGTCTACCTCGGCTGGCTCTCGGAGGCGCGCGGGGTGCGCGAGGCCATCGAGGTGGCCCGGCTGCTTCAGCCGTACCGGGTGGCGGTGGAGCTGATCGGCTACGCCGACCCGCAGTCACGGCCGACGCTGAACGAGGCGGTGGCCGAGGGCGTGCTGGAGTGGCGTGACTTCATGCCGAACGACGAGGCGCTCAAACGGCTCGACGGCGCGCTGGCCGGGCTCTCCCTGCTGCACGACGAGCCCAACTACCGGCACTCCATGCCCACCAAGATCGTGGAGTACATGGCCCACGGGATCCCGGTGATCACCACTCCGTCGCCTCGCGCGGTGGAGCTGGTCGAGCGGTACGACAGCGGCATGGTCGTGCCCTGGAACGACCCCAAGGCCGTGGCGCAGGCCGTGCTGTACCTGCGCGACGACGTCCGTGAGCGGCATGCCCAGGGCGCCCGTGGGTATGCGGCGGCCCGTGCGAATCACCACTGGCCCAACTCGGCACGCCGGTTCGTCGCCCAGCTGGAGGCGTGGGCGAGCGCCAAGAACTGACCTCTTGTATGGCGAAACGGTTTATGCCCGCCTGATCACAAGAACGGTAGTGTCCTGAACGTGCGCTGGCTCATCGCCTTCCTGGGTGTGGCGATCATCGCCGCGGTGGCGGCGGTCGTACTGGTCGTACCGATCGGGGAGAGCACCCCGAGCAGCGGGAGCTCTCCGGTCGCGTCGCCCTCGGGGTCCGCCGCGGTGCCCGTTCCGAAGTCGACCGAGTTCACCGACCCCTGCGGGACGTTCGACACGGCCATGCCGTCGCCGTACGCGGTCACCGGCTACTGGCTCATCCCCACCACCGACCACTGCACCTGGCGGCGGCAGTTCGGCGCCATCCACCGGGTGGGCGGCGACACCGTGATCCGGATCGGCTGGGGTCTCCAGGCCCGCCCGCTCGACTCCGAGGGGCGCATCCTCGACAGCGAGAGGAACGTCGACCCCCGCTACGAGCCGTGCCAGGAGAACGGCGTGCCGTGCGCCGCCGCGGCGGAGAACGACCTCAAGGCCGCCAATCCCGGCAACCGGGTGAGCTGGACGTTCGTCTACCGCACCGACGAGGCCTTCGGTCCCGGCCTGTTCCGCTGCCCCGAGTTCGAGCGGAAGATCACCGTCGGCAGGACGGTCTTCTACCGGATCGTCGCCCCCGACGACGGCAGCGACGACGCGGGCTGCGAGAACATCAGGAACAGGGGCCGCGGCTACCACGTGATCCTGATCGCCGGAGCGCGGGACGACAGCCTCACCGAGCTGCTCGACCTCGGTGATCAGTTCGGCGTGAAGGTCTTCCCCGCGCTGCCGCTGGCCCCGCGCGACCCGGCGCAGAAGACCCGGGCCTCCAAGAAGGGCACCGACACCCTCACCACGCTGACCCGGCGGATCATGCAGGACTACGGCGACCGGTTCCGGGACCGGGCCTCGCTGGGCGGTTTCTACCAGCCGTTCGAGCTGCAGATGCGCGACATGAAGTACACCGGGAACGCCGAGGACGACCACCCGACGCTCAAGGTCTACGCCTCGCAGCACGAGATCGTCGAGCAGGAGATGCCCGGTCGGCCGATCCTGGTCAGCCCCTATCTCGACGCCCGCAAGCGCCTGCCGTTCAGCGCCACCCCGAAGCAGGTCGCCCGGGGCTTCGAGGCCCTCGCCAGGACCGGTGTCGGGATCATCGCGCCGCAGGACAGCCGGGGCACCGGCAAGGTCGGCCTGTTCTGGCCCGACGAGCGCGAGGAGAAGGTCGACGAGCGCCTGCGGCCCGTCGTCGGCGAGACGACCAACGACACCGCCTACCACGGCTCGACCCGCGACTACTACCGGGAGATGTCCGTCGCCCGGGACAAGATGGTCGAGCAGGGTTTCAACGTGCAGCTCTGGGCCAACGTGGAGGCGTTCGAGCCCTCCGACCAGGAGTTCTGCGCCGAGCGGGCGGGCACCCGCGGGCGCACCGACAAGGAGCGGCTCGACCGGGCCGTGGCCATGGTCGGGCGGTACGTCTCCAAGGTCGTCTCCTACATGTGGAGCGACTTCTACACCTGCGGCTCCCCGTCCCTCGCCGACGAGATCGCCCGCGACTGGAACCGGCCCATCGCGGTCGACGCGGTCCGCATGGGCCGCGACATCCAGGACGGGATCGAGATCCGCGGGTACAACATGCCCATGGGCTCCAAGGTCACGATCACCTGGGAGGGCCAGGACCAGCCCCGGGTCGTCGACGTGGCCGGGGTGAACCTGACGACCCCGCCGCCCAACCTGCCCGTCCGGATGGAGACGGCGTGGATCCCGTTCGACTGGACCCAGGTCCCCGGGGACACGTGGGTCCGCATCTCGGTCGCCGCCCCCGACGGACGCGCCGCGGCCGAGCCGCTACACGTCCGCATACAACTCTGACCGGTGTAACGTGCCTGCCATGGTCCCGCGCATTCCCGTCAGCGTGGATCTGGTCGTGCTCACGGTGCGCTGCCAGAAGCTGTGCGCGCTCGTCTGGAAACGCGACAAACCGCCGTACGAAGGACGCTGGGCGCTGTCGGGCGGTTTCATCCAGCTCGACGAGGACCTGCCCGCCGCCGCGGCCCGGGTTCTCGCCGAGCGGGCGGGCCTGCCCGGCGCCCCCGTGCACCTGGAGCAGCTCCAGACCTACGGCTACCCCGACCGCGATCCGCGTCAGCGCGTGCTCAGCGTGGCCTACCTCGGCCTCGCCCCCGACCTGCCCGCCTCCACCGAGGCCCACATGAGCTGGCAGCCGGTCTCCGCGCTGCTGCGCGAGATGGCCTTCGACCACCGGCGCATCATGGTCGACGGCATCGAGCGCGCCCGCGCCAAACTGGAGTACACCCCCCTGGGCGCGGCCTTCTGCCCGCCGGAGTTCACCGTGGCCGAGCTGCGCCGGGTCTACGAGATCGTCTGGGGCCGTCCGCTCGACCCGCGCAACTTCCACCGCAAGGTCACCAAGGCCGAGGGCTTCCTGGTGCCCACCGGCGGCACCACCACCCGCGACGGCGGCCGCCCCGCCAAGCTCTACCGCCGCGGCCCGGCGGTGCTGCTGCACCCGCCGATGCTCCGCTCCCTGAAGGAGGAGCCGGGCCGGGCGGCGGCCGGTGGGCCCTGACGGCCGCCGCTACCTGCCGGGTGTCCGCCGGGGCCTGTCGATCTCGGTCAGATCGATGTCGATGTCGAAGGGCAGGGTGAGCTTCAACCGGTCCCGATGCATGCCGGTGAGCGTGTACGCCCTGGTCGCCGGGTGCAGCTCGTAGACGTACACGGTGGGGTGGTTCTCAACGTTCTCGACCCGCCAGAAGTGGGGGATACCGGCCTCGGCGTACAACTGGGGCTTACGGTTGCGATCACGTTCTTCGGATTCCTCGGAGACGACCTCGACGGCGAGGAACACGTCTGCCGCCTCGTAGAAGGTCCGTGACAGGTCGGAGGGCGCGTGCGCGTGCAGCAGCACGAGATCCGGCTCGGGCCGCTGACGCCGTCCCAGCTTCACCGTCATCTCCCGCTCGACCCGGAGGTGATCCGGTGCCGCCTGGTCGAGCTCTCTCTGCAGGAGGAAAAGCACGAGGGCGTGAAAGCGGGTCTGGGGGCTCACGAAGACGAGAGTGCCATCGATCAGCTCGGTGTGCGGAGGAATCCCCGGAAGGCGGTCCAGGTCATCGGCGGTGAAACCACCTTGGGGGGGGATTGCCCAGTCGGGTAGGGGCTCCGCGTCGGCCAGCGGTGCGATGCTCATGTCGTCCTTCCGGTCGGGCACGCCTCTCACCTCCAGTCTTCCAGGATGATGCCCCATCCGCCCGCTGCTCATAAAGTAAGGCCATGCCTCGTTTCCGCGCGATCCTGGACACGATGCCCGCCTACAAGGCGGGCAAGGCCGTGGTGTCCGCCGACGGCCGGTCCTACAAGCTGTCCTCGAACGAATCCCCGTACGACCCGCTCCCCTCGGTGGTGGAGGCGGTCGCCAGGGCCGCGACCACGATGCACCGCTATCCCGACCCCGCGGCGACGGAGCTGACCCGGGCGCTCGCCGAGCGGTACGACGTGCCGGCCGAGCACGTCGCACTCGGCGCCGGTTCGGTGACGGTGGCGCAGCAGCTGTTCGAGACGGTCGGCGAGCAGGGCGCCGAGGTGATCTACGCCTGGCGGTCGTTCGAGGCGTACCCGCTCCTGGCCGACCTGGCGGGGGCGACCTCGGTGCGCGTCCCGCTCCTGGACGAGACGCACCACCTGGACGCCATGGCCGACGCGATCACCCCGCACACGCGCATGATCTTCGTCTGCAACCCGAACAACCCCACCGGCACGGTCGTCCACTCGGCCGAGCTGGCGGCCTTCCTCGACCGGGTCCCGGAGAACGTGCTCGTCGTGCTCGACGAGGCCTACCGCGAGTACGTCAGGGACGCCGACGTGACCGACGGGCTCACCGTCTACCGCGAGCGGCCGAACGTGGCCGTGCTGCGGACGTTCTCCAAGGCGTACGGCCTGGCCGGTCTCCGGGTGGGCTACCTGATCGGTGACGAGCCGGTGGCCGCCGCAGTCCGCAAGACGATGGTGCCCTTCGCGGTCAACCACCTCGCCCAGGCCGCCGCGGTCGCCTCGCTGGCCGCCGAGAACGAGTTGATGGAGCGGGTCGACACGGTGGTCAAGGAGCGCGACCGGGTCCGCGAGGCCCTGATCGCCCAGGGCTGGACGGTGCCCGCCACCGAGGCCAACTTCGTCTGGCTCCGGCTGGGCGAGCGCACGCTCGACTTCGCCGAGGCCTGCGCGGTCGAGGGCGTCGCCGTGCGGCCCTTCGCCGGGGAGGGCGCCCGGGTCTCCGTCGGCGCCCCCGAGGCCAACGACACCTTCCTCGCCGCCGCGGCGGCCTTCCGGAACGCCTGAGCCTCCGGGAGCGCCTGAGCGTCTCGAAACGCCTGAACCCTCGGGAGCGCCTGAGCCTTCGGGAGCGCCTGAGGTTTCCGGGCGTCCGGGCCCTTCGGCGCGGCTGGAGGGGTTCTCGGCCCGGCTGAAGGTTTCGGCCGGGCCGAGGGTTTCCGGGGCGCTCCCCGGCTACACGGCCGCGCGTTCCTCCTCCGGTGCCGGCGCAGGTCTCCTGCGCCGCTCGGTGGAGACCACCAGCGCCACGCCGAGGACGATCACCACACCCGCCGCGACCATCGGGCCGGTGACCGGCTCGCTCAGGATGAGCGCGCCGAGCACGACCGCCACGACCGGGTTGACGTACGCGTACGTGGACACCAGGGAGATCGGGGCGTTGCCCAGCAGCCACACGTAGGCCGTGAAGCCGACCAGGGACCCGACCAGGATCAGGTAGGCCAGCGCGGCCCACGACCGTCCGGAGACGACGGCCGGATCGAGGCGTTCGCCCGTGGCCAGGGCGGTCAGCACCAGCCCGGCGCCGCCCGCGGCCATCTCGACCGCGCTCGCGGCGAAGGGGTCCCCGGGCATCGGGATGCGGGCCGAGAGGAACGAGCCCACCGACCACGACAGCGACGCCAGCAGGATGACCGCGATCCCGGTGCCGTCACCCGCGGCGCTCCCGCCGGTCAGCGAGAGCACCGCCACCCCACCGAACCCGATGAGCACCCCGGCGAGCGTCAGCACCCGGGGCCGGTCGCGGGTGAGCACCCGGAAGATCACGAGCCAGAGCGGCACGGAGGCCACCAGCAGCGCCGCCAGCCCGCTGGAGATGTGCTGCTCGGCCACCGCGACCATGCCGTTGCCGCCGGTCAGCAGCAGCAGGCCGACCAGGGCGGCCCCACCGGCCTGTCTCCCCGTCATGCGGAAGGCCGCACGTCCCTTCAGCAGCCACACCGCGGCGCCCAGGACCAGGGCGGCCGTGATGAAGCGTACGGCGCCGCTACTCAGCGGGGGGATCGTCTCGATCGCGATCCTGATCGCCAGGTACGTGGAACCCCACACCACGTACACGATCACCAGCGCTCCCCAGATGAGGAGCGACGTGCGGCGGTCAGCAGTGTCATGACCCATAGCTCATGACAATAGCCGTTGGACCCGACATTTCACTCGCGGGGTTCGGACACGGAACCGGGAGCGGTCCGCCGTGACCTGGGAGGTCCCCCGCGACGGGCACGGGAACCTCCAGGTCGGCGACGACGCCCGCGCGGCAGACCCGGTGGGTGCCGGGCTTCTCCGCGCGGGAGATTCAGCGGGTGCCGAGTTTCTCCACGATCAGCCGGTAGAGCTGGCGCGGGCGACCCGGCTGCGGGGTGCGGTTCGGCGGAAGCGGCCACGCGAGTCCCTCGTCCACCAGCGTGCGCAGCAGCCGCCGTGCCGTTCGCGGTGTGACGCCGAGCATCTTGCCCGCGCTCTCCGCGTCCACCACCGTGTCTCCGCCCTCAAGCTTGGCCGCCAGGCGTGCCAGCACCTCGACGCCCTTCGGCTTCAGCGGCCCCGCGCCCTGGGGAGGCATCCTGGGCGCGGGAACCAGCGCCCGGCCCTCGCGGTCGACCGCGAAGCCCTGCGCCTGTTTGCCCGCCTGGGTACGCGCCAGCGCGGCCCTGGCGTGCGACTCGGCGTCGTGGGCGGTACGGCCCATGCCGACGCCCACCTCGACCGCCAGGCCCAGCTCGTCCCGGATGCGTGCGGCGAACGGCAGGACCCGGAAACCCTCGGTGGCCGCGGCCACCGAGCCGCGGGTCGCGGTGATCATGTAGCTGTGGTCGTCGACCGCGGTGACCGAGGCGTTGATCCGGTTGGCCTCCTGCACCAGCAGCCGGTGCAGGGACAGGCGCAGCTCGTCGCGCCAGTAACGCGGCGCGGCCCGGCGGACCGGCTCACGGAGCGTCGGCACCTCCACCAGGACCACGGTGAGCTGCGACTCCTCCAGCCGGTGATGCGCGCCCAGCAGGGCGGCCGTGTGCAGCGCGGTGCGCACCGCGGCGGAGGTGGGCCGGATTCTGATCACCGGCACTCCGGCCGCCTGGAGGCGGTCGGCGACCGAGGGGAGACAGGTGAGCGCCCCGCTCGTGGCGCCCTGGCGGACGAGGCGTTCGTGGAAGGTCGCGATCGTTCCGGCGGCCCCCGGCTCGTCGCGGCTCTGCACATCCCCGAAGGGGAGATTCAGATCGGTGTACGCCTCCTCGACCTCCGCCCTGCTCAAGACGTCGATACTGACCCTCCGCGGGTCTATCCGGTCGTCCAGCGCGGCTCTCGCCAGCGCCGCGATCAACGCGGCGCCCCCGAGCTGGACGTACGTCGCGGGCATCGTCAGCACCCCCGACCGCCTGGCCAGCTCGTAGGGGACCGGGCTGGCGAACAGGCAGGCGTCCACCCCCGCCCCCAGCCGGGTCACCTTGTCGGCGGCCTCCTGCTCGTCGCGGTATGCCGCCGCCACCAGGCGGCAGGGTAACGGGGCGGCCGCGTGCCCCATCAACATCACCCGTTCGACGAGGTCATGGGGGCCCACCACACCGATAGTGAGGTCCGGTGTCATGGCACCCGGGCGTGACACTCGTGGCGCTTCTTCGGCCCGCTCGACCAATGTTCGTCCCATCATGCCGTCCGTTTGTTTTCGGCTCTCTTTTGGAACGATCGCTCGCCAGGGCCGTAATGTCACGCCCGATTTGCGGCCAATTCCGGAACCCACTTCCGGGCTAAACCCCTGACTTCACCTGTTTATACAGGTCAGAGCGGTTTTTGAGTGGCTCAAACCCGCTGATTATGAAGGTGAAATCTCTCGCCGCACATCAGCTCCCAGGGCCTGCATACGCTCGGCGAGATATGAGTGACCGCGGTCGATGAGATATCCCGATCCGATCACGGTCTCCCCTTCGGCGGCGAGGCCGGCGAGCACGAGAGCGATTCCCGAACGCAGATCGTGAGCGGTCACCTCCGTTCCGGTGAGGGGAGTGGCCCCGCGGACGATCGCGCTGTTCTGTTTCACCTCGATGTCGGCGCCCATCTTGTTCAGCTCGGCGGCCAACGCAAACCGGCCGTCGAAGATGCGCTCGTGGATGTAGCTGGCACCGTCGGCGAGGCAGGCGACCGTCATGATCGGCGACTGGAGGTCGGTGGCGAAGCCCGGGTAGGTGTCGGTGATCACGTTGATCGGGCGGAGCGGGCGGTCACGGCGCACGTGGAGCACCGCGCCGTGGTCGGCGAACTCCACCCCCATCTGCTCCAGCTTGTAGCGGACCACGCCGAGGTGGTCGAGGTCGGCGCCGACCAGGTTGACCTCGCCGCCGGTGATGGCCGCCGCCATGGCGAACACGCCCGCGTCGAGGCGGTCGGGCATCACGGTGTGCTCGACGGCCTGGAGCTCCTCGACGCCTTCCACCGTGATGAATCCGGTGCCGCCGCCGCTGATCTTCGCGCCCATCCGGGTCAGCATGTCGATCACGTCGAGGACCTCGGGCTCCAGCGCCGCGTTCTCGATCACGGTGGTACCGCGCCCGAGGGCCGCGGCCATGATCAGGTTCTCGGTGCCGGTGTGCGAGGGGGTGTCCAGGTACAGTGTCGCGCCGGTCAGGCCGGACGACTTGACGTGGATGACGGCGTCGCCCTCGTCCACGATCGCGCCCAGACGCTTGTAGCCCAGGTAGTGGAAGTCGAGGTTGCGGCTGCCGAGATTGCAGCCGCCCACGCCCTCGATGACCGCCTCGCCGAGGCGGTGCAGCAGGGCCGGCACGAACAGCACCGAACCGCGGAAGCGGCGCGCGATCGCGGCGGGCAGCACCGGGCTGGTCAGCGACGAGGCGTCGATCACCAGCGTGCGCTCCGCCTCGTGCAGCTCCACCTTGGCGCCGACCGTCTCGGCCAGCTCGACCGCGCGGCGTACGTCCTCGATGATCGGGACGTTGCGCAGGACCGTACGGCCCCTGGTCGCCAGCAGGGCCGCGCCGATCATGGGCAGCACGGCGTTCTTGGCGCCCTGGATGAAGGCGGTCCCACGAAGTGGGTTGCCACCTCGCACGCGGTAACGGACCATGCGTGGTGCTCCTTGCAAGTGTGGTTGCGGTGTCATTCTGCGGCGCGGGCGACAGCCGGGACTATCGGCCAACAGTAGCCGGTTGGTGCCCTTGAGCCGGCCGGTTCGCGGGGGAACTACCCGCCGGGCGGCCGGTGAGTCATCCCTCGCCCGGATGGGGGTCCGGGCGGCGTGCTGCCGCGGGGGGCGGGCTGTGCCAGGCTACGTGAGACCGGGCGGTATCCGTCCCACCCGGGCGCACCCGGGAGCGGCGGTGCCGGCGTCGGTGCGGTGCGGTGCGGCGCCGGGTGGGGCGGTGTGATGCCGGGCGGTGTGATGCCGGGTGGCGTGGTGCCGGCTGATGTGGCGTGGCGCCGACGTGGACGGTGTGATGCCGGGTGGGGCGGCGCCGGGTGGGCGGTGTCAGGCGGCGCGGGCTCCCCCGGCCGCGGGGGTGAGGGGCGAGGCGGCGACCAGGAGCGTGTCGGCCCGCTGGTCGACGAAGCGGGTGACGACCTGCTGGCCGTACCCGAACACCATGGCCCAGACCAGGATCGCCGGCTGCGAGCCGAGCCCGGCGAACCCGGGGACGAAACCGGAGTTCAGGATCAGCAGGCCGAGCACGGAGGTGGCGACTCCCGCCGGTGCCTTGAGCAGGTTCTGCACCACCGCCAGCGAGTAACGGGTGGACAGCTCCGAACGGGTCGACAGCGAGGCCGCGGTGGCCAGCGCCGCGCCCAGCATGCCGACCAGGGCGACGAGCGGGACGTCACCGCGACTCGGTTCCAGGCCGCCGGCCGGGCAGATCCGCGCGGGCATCAGCCCCTGGGTCCGGATCACCGACCGGTCGCCGCACATGGGGACGGCGTCCGGCCAGATCACGCCGACGGCCACCACGCCCAGCACGATCAGGGTCAGCATCACCACGCCGCCGAGCAGCAGGTTGCGGAAGCTCCGGACCCGGCCGGTCTCCAGCGCCTGGGCGGTGTAGGCGGCCCGCAGCACCGACTGCATCAGCGGCCGGTCGTTCTCGCCGAGGTCGCCGGCCGCCAGCCGGGTCTGCAGGTGCACCAGCCGCGGGTCGTCACCGGGCAGGTAGGCCCGGCCGATCGCCACCACCTCCGGGGCCCGCGCGCACAGCTCCGCGGTGGGCAGCACCCCGTACAGCATCACGGTGGCGCTGTTGACGTTGGACCAGGCTCCCTCGACGGCCTGACCGGTCAGCCACCGCCGGATGCCGTGCTTGCTACGCGCGTACGTCTCCGCCCGGGCCAGATGCGTGCCGATCCCCTCACCGACCGAGACCAGCTGTCCCGCCCCGTCGCGCATCGTCAGCGCCCGCTCGGCGTCCGCCCTGATCTCCTCGCTGCGCGTGGCCACGTACACCCGCCAGGTACCCGGCCAGCGCAGCACGCCGGTGTCGCCGATCCGCTCGGGCATCACGACGGGATCGGACGACATCGTTCCTCCGTGGGGGCGCGGACGGCCTGGTACGGGCAGGGACTGCCCCAGACTTATCGCGACATGCCGATCAAGCGCTACGCCCCCGCGGCGTCCGGGCGCCGCTCAGGCCGTCCCGCGGCACCCGGGTGCCGCGTCGGGCCGTCACCGGAGGCCGCGGTGGCCGCCGCCCCCGCGATGTCAGGTGTCGCGCCAGGGCGGCGACGTCACGTCCACGCGGTGTTCAGGTGTCGCGCCAGGGCGGCGACGGTCGCGTCTCCGCGGTGTTCAGGTGTCGCGGCCCGCGATGTCGGTGCGGTGGTGCGAGCCGCGCATGCGGATGCGGTCGACCGCCTCGTAGGCGGCCGCACGGGCCGCGGGAACGTCGGGGCCGGTGCCGACCACGCTGAGCACCCGGCCGCCGTTGGAGACGATCCTGTCGCCCTCGAGGGCGGTTCCGGAGTGCAGCACGTAGGCGTCCTCGAACGGGTCGGACAGACCCTCGATCGCGTCGCCCTTGACCGGGTCGCCCGGGTAGTTCTCCGCCGCGATCACCACGGTCACCGCGGCGCCGTCGCGGTAGGAGATGGGCCCGAACTCGCCGAGCGTGCCGTTCGCGCAGGCGAGCAGCAGGCCCGCGAGCGGCGTCTGCAGCCGGTCGAGCACGACCTGGGTCTCCGGGTCGCCGAACCGGGCGTTGAACTCGATCACCTTCGGCCCCTTGGACGTGAGGGCGAGCCCCACGTACAGCACACCCGTGTAGGGGATGCCCCGCTTGGCCAGCTCGGTGACGGTCGGGATGACGGTCTCGGCCATCACCTGGTCGGCGAGGTCGTCCGGGGCCCACGGCAGCGGCGTGTAGGCGCCCATCCCGCCGGTGTTGGGGCCGCGGTCGCCGTCGTAGGCGCGCTTGTGGTCCTGGGCGGGCTGCAGCGGCACGGCGGTGGCGCCGTCGCAGAGCGCGAACAGCGACACCTCGGGGCCGTCGAGGAACTCCTCGATGACGACCCGCCCGCAGGCGGCGGCGTGACGCAGCGCCTCGTCGCGGTCGTCGGTGACCACCACGCCCTTCCCGGCGGCCAGGCCGTCGTCCTTGACCACGTACGGCGCGCCGAACTCGTCGAGCGCGGCGGCGGCCTCCTCCGGCGTGACGCACGTGCGAGAGCGCGCGGTGGGCACGCCCGCGGCGGCCATGACCTCCTTGGCGAAGGCCTTGGAACCCTCGACCTGCGCCGCCTGCCGCGACGGCCCGAAGCAGGCGATGCCCGCCTGCCTGACCGCGTCGGCGACCCCGGCGACCAGCGGCGCCTCGGGGCCGATCACGACCAGGTCCGAGCCGAGCTCCCGGGCCAGCTCGGTGACCGCCTCGGGGTCGGTGGGGGTCACCGGGTGCAGGGTAGCGACCTGCGCGATGCCGGCGTTGCCGGGAGCGCAGTGAACCTCGGTGACCTGTGGGTCTGCCGCCAGCGACCGGCACAGGGCATGCTCACGCCCGCCGGATCCAATCACAAGAACGCGCACTTGTCAGAGCCTATCGGCCTCCGTCCCCGGCTCCCGCAGCCCACCTGCGCCAACGGCGACCCGGAGAGGGCCGGGGCACCCCGGGGCAACCCGGTGGAGCCATTAGTCCACAGGCTGTGGACGGATCCGGCGTCCGCGGCACGCCGACGCGCGGAATGCGGCCGTAAACGGCCCATGAATTTTGTCGGGGTATGCATGATCCCTCTTGAAGCTGGCAGTAAGCTGAGAGAGATCCCCACGTTTGTGTTAGTTTTGGGGGGCTTTGCGTGCCTACAGCTGATTGGAGGTGGTTCGGGATGTCCTCTGGCGATCCCAGCAGTACGTGCCCGCGCACGTGCTCCGTGCGCACTCTCGACCACTCCACATCGGTGCCCGACCGGCTCCGCACGCTTCCCCGTTTCCCGGCGGGGTGACATAGCGCTGCGTGCGATCCCGCCAGGTTGGGCGGGAAAGGCTTGTCATGCGCTCTTCGCTCCTTTTTCCCCGGATCAGGCACGCACGCACGATCCGAGCCGCGCACGCCCCCGCTGTCCCGCTCCGGGCGAGGACGACCGGCGTCTGCATCCCGCCGAGCGACTCGCTCGTCGACTACGCCGCCTACGTCGGCGGCAAGAAAGTCGAGGCCCTGGGCATCCCCGACGCCCTGGAGCTGGTCCGCGAGCACAACGCGGCCGCTGAGAAGCCGAACGCCTTCGTCTGGGTCGGCCTGCACGAGCCCGACGCCCCCGAGGTCGAGTGGCTGGCGGAGGTCTTCGCCCTGCACCCGCTCGCCGTCGAGGACGCCGTCAAGGCTCACCAGCGGCCCAAGGTCGAGCGCTACGGCGACTCGCTGTTCGTCGTCCTGAAGACGGTCGCCTACCTCGACCACGAGGTGCTCACCGAGACCAGCGAGATCATCGGCACCGGCGAGATCATGGTGTTCGTCGGCCCCGACTTCGTGGTGACCGTGCGGCACGGCAAGCACTGCCCGCTGTCGGAGGTGCGCGACCGCCTGGAGGACAAGCCCAAGCTCCTCAACCGGGGCCCGACCGGCGTCCTGCACGCGATCGCCGACCACGTCGTCGACAGGTACCTCAACGTGGCCGACCAGATGCAGGCCGAGCTGGAGGACGTCGAGGCCATGGTCTTCGCCGACGTCAGCGCCCGCGACATCGGCCGGATCTACAACCTCAAGCGCGAGATGATCGAGATGAAGCGGTCCGTCACGCCGCTCCAGTCGCCGATGGCCACCCTCGCCCAGCGCCGGATGATCCCCTCCGAGATGCGCGAGTACTTCCGCGACGTCGTCGACCACCTGGCCCGCGTCTGCGAGCAGGTCGAGTCGTCCAACGAGCTGTGCAACTCCATCCTGCAGGCGGCATTGGCGCGTTCCAACGCGCTCGCCAACGAGGACATGCGGAAGATCTCCTCGTGGGTCGCCATCCTGGCCGTCCCCACGATGATCGCGGGCATCTACGGCATGAACTTCGAGCACATGCCCGAACTCGAATCCGTCTTCGGCTACCCGATCGTGCTGTGCGTGATGGTCGTCGCCTGCTCGCTGCTCTACCGGGGCTTCCGCCGCAACGGCTGGCTGTGATCCCCCGGGTGATCCCGGTGTGATCACGGCGTGACCTCCGCGCGCCGGCCGCGCCGTACCTACGCGCTCGCCCGGCGCGCCGGGGTGACCGGCGCGGGCACCCGCATGCCCCGCTCGGCCCACAGGGCGCGCATGCGGTCGGGATAGTCGGTGACGATCGCGGCCACCCCGAGGTCGAGCAGCTCGGCCGCCCGGCCGGGCTCGTTGACGGTCCACACCGCCAGCGGCAGCTCGGCCTTCTCCGCCCGGCGCGCGAGCTCCTCGTCGACCAGCACGTGATCGGGGGAGAGCGTGGTGCCCCCGGCCTCGACCGCAGCGGCCGGGAGGTCGTCGCCGAAGTCGGCGAGGTGAAGGCCGTCGAGCCAGACGCTGTCCATGGTGGCCCGCTCGATCAGGGCGTACCGCCGGGTCGCCGGGGCGAGCGCGCGGGCGACCCGCAGGACGCGCCAGTCGAAGCTGAGGACGGCCGCCCGGTCGAGCATGCGGTGCCGGTCGAGCTCGGCGATCACCATCTCGGTGAACACGCGGGGGTCGGCACTGAGCTCGGGCCTGGTCGGGTCCGACTTCAGCTCCACGTGCACCCGCACGTGGTCGGCCCCGTAGGCGTCCACCACCCCCAGCGCGGCGCCGAGGGTCGGCATCCGGGTCTCCGGCACCGGGACCTGGGTGGGGGCGAACCGGTCGTCGTCGCGACGCGGCCTGCGCACCCCGCACTCCAGGGTGCGTAGCTGCGCCAGCGTGAGCTCGCCCACGGGCCTGCCCACGTACGGGTAGAGGGGGTCGCCGGGGAAGGCCGGACGGACGTCGGCGCTGGTGACCGGGGACACCGTGAGGTCGTGGGTGAGGACCAGCCGCCGGTCGGCCGTCAGCGCGACGTCGAACTCCAGCGCGTCGACGCCCAGCTCCAAGGCGTGGGCGAGGCCGGGCAGCGTGTTCTCGGGACGGAGCCCGCGCGCCCCGCGGTGACCATGAATCTCGGCATGCACAGGGGGACTTTATCCACCCCGCGCGCCGATCCCCGGTTGCGGCTCGCGCCCCGCGCGACGGGGCGCGAGCGGTGACCGGAGGAAACTAGATCAACGGGTGGATCTGGAGCGTCTGGGTGCGGCCGGGGCCGACGCCGATGGCGGAGACGCGGGCGCCGCTCAGCTCCTCCAGGGTCTTGACGTACGCCTGCGCGTTGGCGGGCAGCTCCTCGAAGCTCCTGGCGCCCGTGATGTCCTCCTCCCAGCCGGGGAACTCCTCGTACACCGGCTTGGCGTGGTGGAAGTCGGTCTGGGTCATCGGGATCTCGTCGTAGCGCACCCCGTCGACCTCGTACGCGACGCAGACGGGGATCTTCTCCAGGCCCGACAGCACGTCCAGCTTGGTCAGGAAGTAGTCGGTGACGCCGTTGATCCTGCTGGCGTAGCGGGCGATCACCGCGTCGAACCAGCCGCAGCGCCGGTTGCGGCCGGTGGTCACGCCGTACTCGCCGCCGGTGGTGCGCAGCCAGTCGCCCATCTCGTCGTCGAGCTCGGTCGGGAACGGGCCCGATCCGACGCGGGTGGTGTACGCCTTGAGGATGCCGATCACCCGGGTGAGCCGCGTCGGCGGGATGCCCGATCCCGCGCAGGCGCCGCCGCTCGTCGGGGAGGAGGACGTGACGAACGGGTAGGTGCCGTGGTCGATGTCCAACAGGGTGCCCTGGCCGCCCTCCAGCAGCACGACCTTGTCCTCGTCCAGAGCCTTGTTGAGGATCAGCGAGGTGTCGGCGATGTGCGGCTTGAGGCGCTCGGCGTAGCCCAGGTACTCCTCCAGGACCTTGTCGCCGTCGATCATCCGGCGGTTGTAGATCTTGGTGAGGATCTGGTTCTTCTCGTTCAGCGCGACTTCGATCTTCTTCTGCAGGATGCCCGGGTCGAGCAGGTCCTGGACCCGCACGCCCATCCGGTAGATCTTGTCGCCGTACGCGGGGCCGATGCCGCGCCCGGTCGTGCCGATCTTGGCCTTGCCGAGGTAGCGCTCGGTCACCTTGTCGATGGCCTTGTGGTGCGGCATGATCAGGTGCGCGTTGGCGGAGATCAGCAGCCGCTCGGCGGAGACCCCGCGCGCCTGGAGGCCGTCGATCTCGCCGAGCAGGACCCCCGGGTCGATGACGACACCGTTGCCGATCACGGGGACGACGTTCGGGGAGAGCACCCCCGTCGGCAGGAGGTGCAGGGCGTACTTCTGGTCGCCGATGACGACCGTGTGGCCCGCGTTGTTGCCTCCCTGGTATCTGACGACGTAGTCGACCTGGTCGCCGAGCAGGTCGGTCGCCTTACCCTTGCCCTCATCGCCCCACTGGGCACCAACCAGAACGACAGCCGGCATCGTGAATCTCCCACCGCAAAACTGAAAACCCCTGGCGCAATCGCGACAGGGGCTCTTGCGTGGAGAGAATACCCGACGACCGTCCGTTATGGGGATCTCCCATCTGGCGGAGGGAGATCCCCACCGCTGGTCAGCCGCCTGCCAGCTCCTTGGCGGCCTCGGGGCTGGAATCCTTCAGGAACTGCGCGCACCGTTCGGCTTCGTCCTTCTCCCCGATGCTCTGGGCGGCCCGGGCCAGCGCGTGCAGGCATCGCAGGAAACCACGGTTGGGGACGTGCTCCCAGGGGATCGGTCCGTGCCCCTTCCAGCCCGCCCTGCGGAGCTGGTCGAGGCCGCGATGGTAGCCGGTGCGGGCGAAGGCGTACGACGTCACGGCGTGACCCGCGGCGAAATACTCGTCCGCGAGGGCCGCCCACGCGCCGGAGTACGCGGGGAAGCGCGCGGCGACGTCGGATGCTTGGACGCCGGACTCCAGTGCCTCACGGGCCTCGGGCACGTCCGGCAGCAGGGTGGGTGGTGGGCCGGCGAGAAGGTTCTCGTGCGATTCCATAGCCACAGTCCTACCCGCTCCACCACGGTCAGGCCAAGATCGGCTCCCGGGAAGTTCCCCGGGAACTTCCCGGGAGCCGGCGGGGCCGGACCTAGGAGAGCTTGGTGCCGGCGGACTTCAGGTGCTGCGCGGCCTCGACGATGCGCGCCGCCATCGAGGCCTCGGCGGCCTTGCCGTAGGAGCGCGGGTCGTAGGTCTTCTTGTTGCCGACGTCGCCGTCGACCTTGAGCACGCCGTCGTAGTTCTTGAACATGTGGTCGGCGATCGGGCGGGTGAAGGCGTACTGCGTGTCGGTGTCGATGTTCATCTTGATGACGCCGTACGAGATGGCCTCGTGGATCTCCTCCAGCAGCGAGCCGGAGCCGCCGTGGAAGACCAGGTCGAACGGCTTCTCCTTGCCGTACTTGGCGCCGACCGCCTCCTGGATCTCCTTGAGCACGCTCGGACGGAGCTTGACGTGCCCCGGCTTGTAGACGCCGTGCACGTTGCCGAAGGTCGCCGCGAGCATGTAGCGGCCCTGGTCGCCGACGCCCAGGGCCTCGGCGGTGGCCAGGGCGTCCTCGGCGGTGGTGTAGAGCTTCTCGTTGATCTCGCCGACGACACCGTCCTCCTCGCCGCCGACCACGCCGATCTCGACCTCAAGGATGATCCTCGCCTGGGCGGTCTTCTCCAGAAGCTCCTTGGCGATCTCCAGGTTCTCCTCCAGCGGCACCGCGGAACCGTCCCACATGTGCGACTGGAACAGCGGGTCCTGCCCCTTGGCCACCCGCTCCAGGGAGATGTCGAGCAACGGTCGCACGAACCCGGGCAACTTGTCCTTGGGGCAGTGGTCGGTGTGCAGCGCGACCGTCACCGGGTACTTGGCCGCGACGACACGGGCGTACTCCGCCAGGGCCACAGAACCGGTCACCATGTCCTTGACCGTGGTGCCCG
Organism: Streptosporangium fragile; assembly: GCF_039534445.1. Lineage (NCBI taxonomy): Bacteria > Bacillati > Actinomycetota > Actinomycetes > Streptosporangiales > Streptosporangiaceae > Streptosporangium > Streptosporangium fragile. The sequence continues at coordinate 96,545 of NZ_BAAAVI010000004.1, forward strand.
AGAGGAACTCGGCACCGCCGGTCGACACCTGGATGATGCCGTCGCTCTCCGCCTCGGCGAAACCTCTGAGCGCGGCGTTGAGGGTCTGGGAGGAGGTCACGTTGATGGCCGGGTAGGCGAACCCGCCTGCTTTGGCCCGGTCGAGCATCTCGGCGTAGACCTCTGGAGTCGCGATAGGCATGGGTGTCATCTCCCTGGAGACGGCTGTGAACAGCTGGCGCGGGGCTATGGAGACACTGCCCGTGGGCCAGTATTCCGGGTTCCTTCCCAGGCGGGTAGCTCCGCCAACCCTTCAGGCCGCGCGATCTCTCCTCCCGCCGCTCCTTCCGGGTTTCCTCCCGCCGGTCCTTCCGTGCTTCTCCGCGCGGTCCTTCGGGGTTCCCCCGCGCCGCTCCTTCCGGGTTTCCTCCCGCCGGTCCTTCCGTACTTCTCCGCGCCGGTCTCGCGGGACCGTGCTCGCGGCCCCGCGTGGCTCCTCCTCCCGCGAGATCGGGGGACTCTCCCGAAGCTCCTTCCCGGCCTGCGTGAGGCTGTTCCGGGCAGCTTCTCCCGGCCCGCGCGGGGCTCTTCCCCGGGCCGTGGGGCTTCTTGCCCGGGCCGGTCGTGAGATCTCCTCACGAACCGCTACCCTCCACTGTGTGGGACGCCACAGGTCTGACCCGATGGGTATCGCCCGCCTGGCCCTGGCAGGTCTGGGAGTGCTGGCGCTCGTCGCCCTGATCGTGGTCGGAGTCCTCTCGCTGATCGGAGCCCTCGGCTCTGATCCCGCCGGCCCCAGATCCGCCGCGTCGCCCGTTCCCACGGCCGCCGCCTCCTCCACCGGCCCGGAGCGGGTCCCCACGGTCCTCATCGAGTGCCTGCGGGAGAACTGCCCCACGGTCTTCCTCAAAATCACCGGGGGCGACGTGATCCTCGACCGGGAGATGGCCAAGGGGGAGCAGGTCCAGTCCTTCGATCCCAAGGTCGACGTGGTCCTGGCCGACTCCGCAGCCGTCCGCGTGCTGGTGAACGGGGACGTCCGGGAGCCGGGCGAGGCCGGGGAGCGCCAGGAGTTCACCGTCTCCCGCGAAGACTGACCAGAAGGCGATCACCGGGAAGACCGCGGGCGCGGGCTTCCTCCGTGCCGCCGGAACCGCACACCCGGCGCTCCGGGCACCTCGCCGGGGTGCGGACGAGGAAGAGGATGAACCAGATAGATTTCCGCGGCACGATCGATACCAACGACGACAAGCTCGTCGCCGGGCTGCTCCGTGACTGGCTGAAGACCGATGCGCTCCACGTCAAGATCAGAATTTTTGGCGAGGAGATGAGGTACGAGGACGACACGACCTATCTGTACTGCTACGGCCTCGGCAACCCGCCCTTCCTGCTGGAGGGCCACACGGGCGGCACGCTGGACGAGGCGGTCGCCTGGCTGCGGCAGTTGAAGGACCTGTTCGCGGACCGAGGCGTCACCTGCTTGATCGACTACGAGGAGGTCGACGAGGAGGGCACATCGGTGAGTGGCGAGTTCAAGCTGGACTACTAGCGGCCCGGCTCGCCGCCGGAGTCGTTCGCGGCCGGGCCGGGTCCGGCGCCCTCCGGGCCCTGCTCAGACAAGATCAACCGGCGGCGGCCCGGCACGGGGCCGCTCAGGCCAGGCCGAGGTCGGCCAGGGTGTAGGCGGTCCGGTACGGCAGGCCGGCGGCGGCGATCGCCGCGGCGGCCCCCCGGTCGACGATCGTGGCCACCGCCACCACCTCGGCGCCCGCCTCGCGCAGCGCCTCCACCGCGGTCAGCGGGGAGCCGCCGGTCGTGGACGTGTCCTCCACCGCCAGGACCCGCCGTCCCGCGACGTCCGGCCCCTCGATCCGGCGCTGCATGCCGTGCGCCTTCTGCGCCTTGCGCACCACGAACGCGTCGAGCACCTTGCCCCGGGCCGCCGCCGCGTGCAGCATGGCGGTCGCCACCGGGTCGGCGCCCAGCGTCAGGCCGCCGACCGCCTCGTAGTCCAGATCCTCGGTCAGGTCCAGCATGACCCGGCCCACCAGCGGCGCGGCCCGCCCGTCGAGGGTCACCCGGCGCATGTCCACGTAGAAGTCGGCCTCCATCCCGGAGGACAGCACGACCTTGCCGTGCACGACGCCCTTGCCCTTGATCTCGGCCAGCAGGTTCTCGCGATCGCTCATGGTGACAAGCCTAGGGGCGGCCCGCGCGGCGCCCGGACCGGGTCCGCGTGACGTCCTCCGGCGGCAAAAGCGCGATACGGGTTTAGTCGCGGCGCCGACTGCGGAATCATCGGGCAGGCAACCCCGGGTAATCGTGAGGTCACAATGAGTGTGAAAGCCTCCCAAGGTGACGCCGAGCTGCTGGCCGCGACCAGGAGCGGCGACGCCGCCGCCTACCGGTGGCTCCACCTGCGGCACGTGTCCGCGGCGCGGGCGCTGGCCCGGTGGCTCGTCCCGGGCGAGGCCGAGGCGTCGCGGGTGGTCGAGGAGACCTTCGTCAGAGTTCACCACGTCATCACCCGGGGCCACGGTCCCGAGCAGGCGTTCCGGCCCTACCTGCTCACCGCGCTGCGCCGTGCGGTCCGCGACCGCGCCGACCGCGCCGACCTCCCTGACCTCCCCGGCCGCCCGGAGGCCGGGGAGGTCGAGCTCTTCGACCCCGGGGTGCCCTTCGTCGATCCGGCGCTGGCGGGCCTGGAGCGCTCACCTGTCGCCAGGGCCTTCCTGGCCCTGCCCGAGAGGTGGCAGCTCGTCCTGTGGCACGTCGACGTCGAGGAGGGCGGGCCCGCCGACGCCGCGCCCCTGCTGGGCCTGACGGCGGACGGCACGGCGGCGCTCGCCCACCGGGCGCGGGAGGGCATGCGCCAGGCCTGTCTGCGCGCCCACCTGGCCGAGGCGCCACCACCGGAGTGCCGCCCCTCGCTGGCCAAGCTGGGCCCGTACGTCCGGGGCGACCTCGCCCGGGAGCAGAGCCGGGCCGTGGACGAGCACCTGGACGGCTGCTCCGGTTGCCGCCAGGTCTCCACCGAGCTGGCGAACGTCACGCGGAGCCTGCGCGCCGTCGTCGGCCCACTCGTCGCCGGTCCCGCGTTCGCCGCATACCTGGCGGCGCTCCGCGGGGCGGGCGCCACCACCGGGGGCGGCCGGATCGCCCGGTGGCGACGGGCGTCCAGGCCGGTGCGGCGGGCCGTCGCGGCCGGGGCGGCGACCACGGCCGTCATCGTGTCGGCGGCGCTCGTGCTGGCCTCGGCCGGGGAACCGGCACCCCCGCCGCTCGTCGCCCCCGAGCCGATCGTCGTCGCCCCCGCCCCGGAGCCCCCCGACCCCGTCGGGCCCGGGGGAGACACCGGCGCGCAGAAGCGTCCCGGTGCCCTTCCGGTCCCGTCCCGGGACGGCGACCCGGGCGGCGGACCGGGGTCCGGACCCGCGGATCCCGCGGGCACCCCGGACGCGGCCGACTCCGGACCCGCGCCCGGTGAGGGCGCCGATGCCGTCCGCGGCGCGGGCCCGGGACCCTCAAGCGCGGGCCCGGGGTCTTCGGGCGCGGATCCCGGCTCTCCCGGTGCGGATCCCGGCCCTTCGGAGACAGAGGCCGACCGCGTCCCGCAGGGGAGTTCCGGCCAGGTCCCGCCGGGAGGGGCCGAGGCCGCGCCCCGGCTGGTCGCCCGGATCGACGCGCTGGGCGCGCTCGTCAGGTCCGAGGCCGGCATCGTGGCCGTACGCGTACGCAACGCGGGCCGGGTGAAGAGCGGCGAGGTCGTCGCCGACGTCACCCTGCCGCGCGGGGTGACGCCGCTGGTGGGCACCGGCCGGGGACGGGCCGCCCCGGGCGGTGTCGCGCCGGTCGGCACGGTCGACGGCTGGTCCTGCCGGGCCCGGGACCGGGGTGCGCGGTGCGTCCGCGGCCCGCTGGAGCCGGGCCGGGCCACCGTGGTCTTCCTGAGGGTCCTGGTCTCGGCCGCCGCGGCCGCGGGCGCGGCGCCCTCGGTCCGGGTCTCCGCCGCGGGGACGCGGGTGACGGCCGGGTCGCGCGGCGGGGTCCGGGCGCACGGCGCTCCCGCGAGGTTCGCCACCGACGGCAGGGTGGCCGTCTCGGCGATCGGCAACACCCTGCTGAGCTGCGCGCCCGCCCGGCCCGGGTGCGAGCGTGCCCGCGCGCGCAAGGGCGGCGGACGTGACAACGACCGCTGGGAGATGCGCCTCCTCGACCGCGACGGAGACCCCTCGACGAGCAGTTCGAGCGCCGCCCGGCTGCGCGTCCCGGCGTCGAGCAAGGTGGTCTGGGCAGGGCTCTACTGGTCGGCGAGTGCGCCGCCCGGCGGCCGGATCAGGTTCAGGGCACCGGGAGAGAAGCGGTACCGCCAGGTGAAGGCGTCCCGGGTGACGGAGAGGAGACTGCCCGCGGGCCGGGCCTACCAGGCGTTCGCCGACGTGACACGGCTGCTCGGCAAGGTCCGGGGGACGTACTGGGTGGCCGATCCCGCGCTGCGGCCCGGTGTCTCGCGGCACGCCGGATGGAGCCTGGTGGTCATCACCGCCGATCCGCGCCGGCCGTACAGCCGGACCGTGGTCGTCGACACCGCGGCGGTGCTCGACCGGGACCGCCGCTCGCTGCGCGTTCCCCTCGACGGGCTGGACTCCGCCGGGGCACCTGCCCGCCTGACCCTGGTGACCTGGGAGGGCGACGCGGGCGTGTGGGGGGACCGGGTGGCGCTCGGTGGCCGACCCCTGCGGCCCGTCGGCGGCGACCGCGACCCGGGCAACCCCTTCGACGGCTCCGCCGCCGGATCGGTGGACACACGCATGACCTTCGGCACGGACGTCGACCGCTTCCGCGCGCCTCTCGGCCGTGACCCGGTGCTGCGGCTCAGCACCCGCCGGGACGTCCTGCTCTTCGGCGCCGCCGTGGTGAGCGTCCCGGCCCCCGTACGGTGACGGTCCGGGGTCCACGCCCTCCGACGGTGCCGGTCAGGGGTCCGGGCGCCGACCCGGTTCCCGGTGGGGCGGGTCGCTTCTTCCGGCGGCCGGTTCCGACGCCGGCGGGCCCGACTCCCGGGGCGACGGCCGGGTCGCCGGGGGTGGTGGAGTGGGTTCCCGGGAACGGCGGGCAGGCCCGGGGGCGTCCTCAGCTTCCCGGAGGGGTGACGGCCGGGTCGCCGGGGGTGGTGGAGTGGGTTCCCGGGAACGGCGGGCAGGTCGGGGTGCCCTCAGCGGGTACGGTCGTGGAACGGGACGAACTGGTACGGTCTGCGTGAACAGTCTGGCTTATGGTCGGGCGCGGGTGGAATCGTCGGGATTCACCCTCGGACGATCAGCTGCTTGACTACCCTGAGGAAGGGCCGTTTTCCGGGCTGTCGGAGGCTCTTTCAAGCCTGTCTGAGCCGAAGGGTCGGGCCGCGGAGGAAGGGCGGTGTCGCGTGGATCGCTGCGCGCTGTTCGTGGACGCAGGCTACCTGCTGGCCGACGGCGCGATGGCCGTGCACGGAACCCGCCATCGCGAAGCCGTCTCTTGGGACTATCCGGGCCTGCTCCGCCTGCTCAACAAGCTCTCCAAGGAGCGCACCGGCCTGCCGCTGCTGCGCTGCTACTGGTACGAGGCGACCGTGGAGGGCCGCCGCACCCCCGAGCACGACACCCTGGCCGACCTCCCCGGCCTCAAACTGCGGCTGTCGCGCATCCGCCCCGGCCGCCGTGAGGGCGTCGACGCCCAGGTGCACCGTGACCTGATGACGCTGGCCCGTAACGGCGCGGTCTGTGACGCGGTCGTGGTCAGCGGTGACGAGGACCTCGCGCAGGTCGTCTGCGACGCCCAGGATCTCGGGATCCGTGTCACTGCGGTGCACATCGCCGCCGACGGCAGCTGGGCCGTTTCCCGCACGCTCCGCCAGGAGTGCGACGACCTGATCGAGATCGGCGCCGACCAGCTGCGGCCCTACGTCAGCCTGGTCGGCGGCGAGGCGCCGGCCCTGACCAACGGCCGCCGGCCGTCCGCCGACAGCCAGATCGCCCCCTCGCTCGGTACGGGCACCTCCCCGCGCGGTTCCTCACTCGGCAACGGCACCGGTCTCCTCGACGCCGGCACGGCCAACGGCTCCCCGGTCACCGACCCCGTTCCCGCGGTCCAGACCTCCCGCGCGGCCCACGCCCAGTCCGCGCCGCCCTCCTCTTCCGCCTACTCCGGCTATCCCCAGGAGTCGCCGGTCACCCCGGCCGCTCCCGTGACCCCGGCCCCCCAGACACCCCCGGCTGCCGCCGCCACGCCGTCGCACGCTTCCACGCCGTCGCATGCCGCCACGCCGTCGCACGCCGCCGCCGGCGGCCCGACCGGCCCGCTCCCGCAGTACTCCCTGGGTAACAACACCGCGGGTGTGCCGGGCTACCAGCAGTCGCAGGCGAGCGCCTCCTACACCGGCCCCCAACCGGCTCCGGTGCCGACGCAGGCCTCGATCAACGGCGCCGCGACGACCCTCTCCGACGCGGTGAAGGCCGCCCACAAGGAGGGCCACGACTTCGGCGAGTCCGTCGCCAAGGACGCCCCCGCCCTGTGGCTGGAGGCGGTGCTCGCCCGCAAGCCCCGCATGCCCTCCGATCTGGAGGCACGCCTGCTGCAGGGCTCGTCCCTGCCGATCGACTTCCTCCTGCACGACGAGGTCCGTCACGCCCTGCGCCGCGGTTTCTGGGACGCCCTCGAACGCGCCCGCCGCTGAACGACCCCGCCGGGGAGGCTCTCGCGTCCGGGCCTTGACCTGACGCCTCCGAGCCGCGGTGTCCGTACGGACCGACGACCGTCCCTCATCCGATTCGGCGTGGGAGAGGACACGGCGACGACGGTCGGTGCGGTCTGTGACTCACGGTTCTTCCGAGGGGGTCACGATCGAGCCCTTGCCGGGGATGCTCCATGGGGGCACGCGGCGGACACCGGGTGTTGCGTGCCGCGGGGACACGCCGCCGGTAGGTACGGGTGCCCCGCGGGGAACACCCGGCGGTCACCGGGCGCCGCCCTCTGCGCGGAGCCGCCGTGACCGACCGGACGTCCCGGGCGGGGGACGCCCGGGGGTGAACGTCCGTGAGGGGGCGCCGGCGGGTGGGCCGGCGTGCGGGTCAGGAGAGCGCGTCGAACCCGGCGCGCAGGTGGTTGACGCGTTTGGCCAGGTCGGAGACCGCGCCGGTGAGGGAGGGGTCGGTGCTGCCGAGGGCCAGCTCGGTGACCCGGCCGAGTTCCTCCTCGACCGCGGTCAGGCGCCTGGACAACTCGGGCAGCACGGCCGCCTGGTCGGTCGGCTCGCCGGGCGGCAGCTCGGCGGTGAGGCGTTCGCGGAGCATGGCGGCCTGCTCGGCCAGCCGGCGGTTCATGTTGTACAGCTCGACGAAGACGGCGACCTTGGCCCGCAGCACCCACGGGTCGAAGGGTTTGGCGAGGTAGTCGACGGCGCCCGCGGCGTAGCTGCGGAAGGCGTAGTCGGGCGCGCTGTCGACCACGGTCAGGAAGATGATGGGGATGTTGCGGGTACGCTCGCGCCGCTTGATGTGCGCGGCCGTCTCGAACCCGTCCATGCCCGGCATGCGGACGTCGAGGAGGATCAGCGCGAACTCCGTGCTGAGCAGCGCCTTGAGGGCCTCCTCGCCCGACCGCGCGCGGACGGGGATCAGATCGAGCGAGCTGAGGATGGCCTCAAGCGCGATCAGGTTCTCCTCGCGGTCGTCGACCAGGAGGATCTTGGCTCGTTCCGGCATTGATCACACGCCTTCGTTGGAGTCACCGGCCGGCTTGCCCCGCGCCAGCCAGCCGCGCAGCCTTTCCAGCAGGCGGTCGACGTCGACGGGCTTGGGCACGTAGTCGGAGGCGCCGGACGCGATGCTCTTCTCCCGGTCACCCCGCATGACCTTAGCGGTCAGCGCGATGATCGGCAGATCCGCGAACTGCGGCATCCGGCGGATCGCGGAGGTGGTGGCCCAGCCGTCCATCTCCGGCATCATGATGTCCATCAGGACGAGGGCGACGTCTTCGTTCCGTTCGAGCTGCTCGATGCCCTCGCGGCCGTTCTCCGCGTAGACCACGGTGGAGCCGTACCGTTCCAGCACGCTGGTCAGTGCGAACACGTTGCGGATGTCGTCGTCCACGATCAGGATTTTGGCACCCGTCAGCGGATCGTCGCCCTGCCAGGTCTGGGTCTCGGCCTGCGCGAAGTGGGGCGCGGGCAGGTCGTCGGAGATCGGGATCTCCGGCAGCTCGTCGACGGCCTCCAGCGCCCCGGCGAGCCCCGGGTCGCGGGGGGCGATGCTGGGCGCGGCCGCTCCGCCGTCGCGGGAGGACAGCGGGCCACCGTAGGCGGGCGGCAGGTAGAGGGTGAAGGTGCTGCCCTCGCCGACCTTGCTCACCACGTGGATCTCGCCGCCCAGCAGGCGGGCGATCTCACGGCAGATCGACAGGCCCAGGCCCGTACCGCCGTACTTGCGGCTGGTGGTCCCGTCGGCCTGGCGGAACGCCTCGAAGATGACCTCGAGCTTGTCCGCGGCGATCCCTATGCCGGTGTCGATCACCTCGAAGGCGAGGATGCCGTCGGCGCCCTGGAGGGTGTCGTCGACGAACGCCACGCCGTGGTCGGCGTGGATCACCCGCAGCCGCACCTCGCCCGCGGGGGTGAACTTGATCGCGTTGGAGAGCAGGTTGCGCAGCACCTGCTGGAGGCGCTGCTCGTCGGTGCGGATCTCCTGCGGCACCGACGGGTCGACCTCGACGGCGAACGACAGGCCCTTGTCCTGTGCCAACGGGGCGAAGGTGGCCTCGAAGTAGTCGACGAGCTTGGGCAGCGAGATCTGCTGCGGGTGGATGTCCATCCGCCCGGCCTCGACCTTCGACAGGTCCAGGATGTCGTTGATCAGCTGCAGCAGGGCCGAGCCGGCGCCGTGGATGGTCCTGGCGAACTCCACCTGCTGGGGGGTGAGGTTGCCCTCGGTGTTCTCGGTGAGCAGCTTGGCCAGGACCAGGAGGCTGTTCAGCGGGGTGCGCAGCTCGTGGGACATGTTGGCGAGGAACTCGGACTTGTAGCGCGAGGAGACGGCCAGCTGCTCGGCGCGCTCCTCCAGGGTGCGGCGGGCCTGCTCGATCTGGAAGTTCTGGATCTCGATGGCCCGGTTCTGCTTGGCCAGCAGGGCGGCCTTGTCCTCCAGTTCGGCGTTGGAGCGGCGCAGCTCCTCCTGCTGGCGCTGGAGCTCGTCGGAGCGTTCCTGGAGCTCCGTGGTGAGGCGCTGCGACTCGGTCAGCAGGTCCTGGGTCCGCGAGTTGGCGATGATCGTGTTCATCGTGACGCCGATGGTCTCGACGAGCTGGTTCAGCAGGTCGTGGTGGATCTCGCTGAACTCGCTGAACGAGGCCAGCTCCAGCACGCCCAGCACCTGGGTCTCGAACAGGACCGGCAGCACGACGATCTGCGCGGGCGTCGAGGTGCTGAGGCCGGTGTCGACCGTCAGGTAACGGGCGGGCACGTTGCCGAGGATGATCTTCTTGCCCTCCAGCGCGGCCTGGCCCACCACGCCCTCGCCGGTCGCGAACCGCTGGCGGGGGCTGGCGCCGGGGCGTACGCCGTAGCCGGCGATGAGGACGAGGTCGTGGCCGCCCGAGGGCTCGGCGAGGTAGAAGGCGCCGTAGTGGGCCGAGACCAGCGGGGTGAGCTCGCTCATGATGAGCCTGGCGACCTCCATCAGGTCGCGGTGGCCCTGCATGAGCCGGGAGATCCTGGCCAGGTTGGACTTCAGCCAGTCCTGCTCCTGGTTGGCGGTGGTGGTGTCGCGCAGCACCGCCACCATCATGTTGATGTTGTCCTTCAGCTCGCCGATCTCGCCCTCGGCGTCGACGGTGATGGAGCGGGTCAGGTCGCCGGTGGCGACCGCGGTGGTCACCTCGGCGATGGCGCGGACCTGGGTGGTGAGGCGGGCGGCCAGCTCGTTGACGTTCTCGGTGAGGCCCTTCCAGATGCCCTCGGCCCCCTCGACGCGGGCCTGGCCGCCGAGCTTGCCCTCCGAGCCCACCTCGCGGGCCACCCGGCTCACCTCGGCGGCGAAGGACGACAGCTGGTCGACCATCGTGTTGATGGTGGTCTTCAGGGCGAGGATCTCACCCTGCGCGTTCACGTCGATCTTGCGGGTCAGGTTGCCCTTCGCGACGGCGGTGGTGACCTCGGCGATGTTGCGTACCTGGTAGGTCAGGTTGTTGGCCATGGAGTTGACGTTGTCGGTGAGGTCTTTCCAGACTCCGGAGACGCCGCGGACGCGGGCCTGGCCGCCGAGCTGGCCTTCGGTGCCGACTTCGCGGGCGACGCGGGTGACCTCGTCGGCGAACATCGACAGCTGGTCGACCATGGTGTTGAGGGTGTCCTTGAGCTGGAGGATCTCGCCCTGGGCGTCGGCGGTGATCTTCTTGGACAGGTTGCCCTGGGCCACCGCGGTGGACACCGCCGCGATCTGGCGGACCTGGGTGGTCAGGTTGTTCGCCATGACGTTGACGTTGTCGGTGAGGTCCTTCCAGGTGCCCGAGACCCCGGGCACCTGCGCCTGCCCGCCGAGCTGGCCCTCCGAGCCCACCTCGCGGGCCACCCGGCTCACCTCGGACGCGAAGGACGACAGCTGGTCGACCATCGTGTTGATGGTGGTCTTCAGGGCGAGGATCTCACCCTGCGCGTCGACGTCGATCTTGCGGGTCAGGTCGCCGTTGGCCACGGCGGTGGTGACCTCGGCGATGTTGCGTACCTGGTAGGTCAGGTTGTTGGCCATGGAGTTGACGTTGTCGGTGAGGTCTTTCCAGACTCCGGAGACGCCGCGGACGCGGGCCTGGCCGCCGAGCTGGCCTTCGGTGCCGACTTCGCGGGCGACGCGGGTGACCTCGTCGGCGAACATCGACAGCTGGTCGACCATGGTGTTGAGGGTGTCCTTGAGCTGGAGGATCTCGCCCTGGGCGTCGGCGGTGATCTTCTTGGACAGGTCGCCCTGGGCCACCGCGGTGGACACCGCCGCGATGGCGCGGACCTGGGTGGTCAGGTTGCCCGCCATGACGTTGACGTTGTCGGTGAGGTCCTTCCAGACACCGGAGACGCCCCGCACATGCGCCTGGCCGCCGAGTTTGCCCTCGGTGCCGACCTCGCGGGCGACGCGGGTGACCTCCTCGGCGAACGCCAGCAGCTGGTCCACCATCGTGTTGACGGTGTTCTTCAGCTCGAACATCTCACCGACCGCGTCGACGGTGACCTTGCGGCTCAGGTCGCCCCGCGCGACCCCGGTGGTCACCGCCGCGATGTCGCGGACCTGCGCCGAGACGCGGCTGGACATGGTGTTGACGGCCTCGGTGAGGTCGCGCCAGCTTCCCGACATGCCCCGCACGTTCGCCCGGCCGCCCAGCCGGCCCTCGGTGCCGACCTCGCGCGCCACCCGCGTCACCTCGGAGGTGAACAGCGAGAGCTGGTCGACCATGCCGTTGATCGCCTTGCCGAGGCGGCGCACCTCGCCCCGGGCGCTGCGATCCAGATCGATCCGCTGGGACAGGTCACCCTTGGCCACCGCGTCGATCACGTCCGCGGCCCCGCTGACCGGGCCGACGAGCGCGTCGATCAGCGCGTTGACGGAGTCGACGCTCTCGGCCCACGAGCCCACCCCGGGGCCGGGGGTGAGCCGCTCGCCGAACCGGCCCTCCTTGACCACCTCGCGGCGCACCCGGTGCAGCTCGTTGGCCAGATGCTCACGCCGGTCGGCGACCTCGTTGAGCAGCAGGCGGATCTCGCTTAGGATCCCTGGCGGAGCGTGCGGCACCCGGCGGCGGAAGTCACCGTCGCGCCAGGTGATGAGCGTCTGAAGGATCGGTCGCAGGTCCGACTCGCTGTAACGTCGGTCCTCGACGTCGGGCACGGTGTTGACCGTGGTCATTTGACCTCCTTGACTCCCGGGGGCGCAGCCGTGAGTCATCCCAGTCTGTCACGGTGCGCAATGCGTAGTCCCACCTTCGATTGACCCCACGTGGACGGGAAGTGTGGTAGTCACGGAACAGTGACCAGTGCTTCCCGCGCCGTCCTGGCAGCGACCTTCGCTCCCGGAGAGACGGCGGTCCCTGCCGCCAGGCGGTTCACCAGAGAGGTGATGACCGCCTGGGCCGCCGCGCCTGTGCTCGCATCGGCCGAGCGACTGGCGGCGGAGCTGTCGGCACAGGTGACCGACGTCCCGTTCGAGGTGGTCTGGCGCCACCTGGGAGACGGCCTCCAGATCGAGGTGCGTCAGAAGCAGGCCTCCGACGACGACCTCGACGCCCCGCCCGCACCGGTGAAGGACGCCCCGTCCGTGCCGGTGGAGGAGTGGGGTGTCACCTTCGCCGGCCGGCGGCGCACCCAGTGGGCCCGCATCGCGCTGCCCGACTCGTCGGGGCGTTCGCCCGAGGAGTGGTCAGCCGAGGAGCCCAGTCGCGGGCCGCTCTGGATGGGGTTCCTCGCCGACGCCAGCGACCTGCTGGCGGGAACCCTCAACCCGGACATGGTGCCCGCGATCATCTCCCAGATCGTGGTGCCACGGCTGGCCACCTGGTGTGCCGTCTACACGTGGGGCGACGGCGGTGGCCCGCGCCGCCCAGCCTACCTCTGGCACACCGATGAGCGGCGCATCGACGAGTTGCGCGAGGAGCTCGCCGCCGTCCAGATCCCGCAGGGCGGCGGTTCCCTGCAGCTCGGCGACTCGCACGTGCTGGTGTTACCGCTGCTCGCCCGGGGCCGGACCCTGGGCGCGATGTGCCTGGGCCGGCCCGACCGGTTCGCCGACGACGTCTTCCAGTACGCCGAGGACATCGCCCGCCGCGCCGCCCTCGCCCTGGACAACGCGCTGCTGTACGCCACGCAGGCGGCGGCCAACCGGGCGCTCCAGCGCAGCCTGCTCCCGCCCGACGAGCCCGGCGAGATCCCGGGCCTCGACCCCGCCGTGGTCTACGAGCCCGCGGGGGAGACCAACGAGGTCGGCGGCGACTTCTACGACCTGTTCGCCGCCGGCGGTGGCTCCTGGCGGTTCGCGGTGGGTGACGTCTGCGGGACCGGCCCGGAGGCCGCCGCGGTCACCGGCCTGGCCCGCCACACCCTGCGCCTGCTGGCCAAGGAGGGGTACGGCGTGGCCGCGGTTCTCGGACGGCTCAACCAGGCCATCCTGGACGAGGGCGACCGCGCCCGCTTCCTGACGCTGTTGCACGGGGAGATCAGGCCCGTGGCGAACGGGCTGGACGTGTCACTGGTCTCCGCGGGCCACCCCGAGGCCCTGCGCCTGCGGCCCAGCGGCGTCGTGGAGACCGTGGTGACCTCCCAGTCCCTGCTGGGCGTCTTCCCGGAGGCGTCGTTCGAGGCCGAGCTCGTCCACCTCGACCCGGGCGACGTGCTCCTCGCGGTGACCGACGGGGTCACCGAGCGCCGCCGCGACGGGCGGCTCCTCGACGACGACGGGGGCCTGGCCAAGCTGTTCGCCGAGTGCGTGGGCCTGTCGGCGCGCGCCGTCGCCGAGCGCATCCGCCGCGCCGTCCAGGACTTCGCCCCGGAGCCGAGCGCCGACGACATGGCGATCGTCGTCCTGCGCGCCCGCTGAGTCCCGTCCCGGGGCGAGCGCGGGGGCGGCCGGAGCCGGGGACGAGCCGTCAGAAGGCCTGCGTGTCGGTCTTCACGTGCTTGCGGGCGAAGTCCAGCTGCACCGCCATCTGGGCGATGCGCTCGGAGACGACCAGCGAGCCGTGGCCCGCGTCGTACCGGTAGACCTCGTGTTCGTGGCCGCGTCCGGCGAGCCGGGCCACGTACGCCTCGATCTGGCCGATCGGGCAGCGCGGGTCGTTCTCCCCGGCCAGGATCAGCACCGGGGCCTCGACCTGGTCGACGTAGGTGATCGGGGAGCAGGCGACGTAACGCTCCGGATACTCGGCGGGTGAGCCGCCCATCAGCGCACGGTGGTAGGAGCGCAGCGCCTCGGTCTCCTCCTCGTACGTGGCCGCGTGGTCGGCGATCGGCACCGCGGCGATGCCCGCCGCCCACGTCTTGGGCTGGGTGCCCAGACCGAGCAGGGTGAGGTACCCGCCCCAGGAGGCACCGGCCAGCACCAGCCGGTCCGGGTCGCAGACGCCGCGCTCGACCATGGCGTCCCTGACGGCGGCCACGTCGGACAGCTCGATGTGCCCGACGTCGCCGGACAGGGCGTCGCGCCAGGTCGAGCCGTACCCGGTCGAGCCGCGGTAGTTGACCCGCACGACCGCGAAGCCGAGGTCCACCCAGGCGGCCACCTGCGGGACGAAGGAGTCGTCGTCCTGCGCGGTGGGCCCGCCGTGCAGCAGGAAGACCGCGGGGAACGGACCCGAGCCGCGCTCGGGGCGGGAGACCAGCGCGTGGATGCGGCCGCCCGGCCCTTCCACGTCGACGTCCTCGACCGGGACGGACGGCGGCGAGGTCGGACCGCCGTGGTTCATGACCACGTGGCCGCTGCTCGACCGGATCACCGGCGGGTGGGCACCGCTGGACCAGGAGTACTCGACGGAGCCGTCCGGGCGGGGCGCGGCGGCGTCGATCACGCCGTGCCGGGTCTCGATCGGGTGGAGCGCGCCGCCCGCGAGGTCGTAGCGGGTCAGGGTGGTACGGCCGCGGTGGCCCCGGACGACGAGCAGGGACCGCCCGTCGTCGTACCAGTCGGCGGTGATCTCACCCGGGTCGCGCAGCCAGATCTCCCGCTGCTCGCCGCTCTCGGGGTCCCAGACCAGGGGTTCGCGGCGGCCCCTGCGCTCGTGCAGGGCGAGCAGCCGCCGGTCGCCCGCCACGGGCGCGAAGCGCACGCCCACCACGCCCCTGCCGGGGCCGTCGTACAGGTCGCCGACGGTGTCACCGTTCCGCCGGAGCACGCGCAGCGCGGGATGCCGGGAGTCGCCGTGCTCGCTGTGGCCGATCGCGATCAGGGAGCCGTCCAGGGAGACGGCGGAGACGGAGACGGCCTCGGTGTGCTCGTAGATCGTGCGCGGGGGCTCGCCCGGCCGGAGGAGATGGACCGTGAAGCCCCGGCCGGGCCTGGCTACGCCGATCACGGCCTCCCCCGTCGAGGCCAGCCCGATCCCCGCGGGGAAGCCGGGATCGAGGTCGACCGGCTCGTCGGGGCCCCCGCCGAAGGGCTGGCGCATCCACCGGCCCCACTCGTCGCCGTCGGTGTCGGAGAACCACCAGATCCACCGTCCGGTGGGGTCGATCGCGGCGTGCGAGGTGCCCTTGGGTCTGGAGGTGGCCTGGCGTACGGACCCGGCCACGCGGTCCCAGGCGTAGATCTCCCAGGCTCCCGAGGCGTTGCTCCGGTAGACGGCCCTGCCGGGCGCCTGGCGCGCCCATACGGGCAGCGTCACGCGCGGCGCGCGGAACCTGGCCTGCCAGCGCTCCTCCGCCTTCATATGGCGCTTCCCTCCGTCAAGGCAGTGGCTTCACGCGTCCAGACGCGGGCTCGCCGGATTGCGGTCCAGTATGTCGCCTTCAAGAGCTAATTGCTTGAGTAATGTGTGGAATTCAGGACTAAATGCCACACCAGTAACACTGGTCCCAGAGAGGGTGTCAAGCGCGTCGCTTGCTTATCGGCGGCGCTTAAAGATAGACATACGGAAAGAAGCTGTTACAAGGCTTGTCTCAGGAAGATCTTCGATCTTTCTCCGCATAACTTCCTTATCCAGATGCCAGGCGCTGGGGCCCATGCCCACCACGGCCTCGACCGCCTCGTGCCCGAGGGCCGCCTCGAACTCCAGGGTGCTCCGGCCGGTCTCGACGAAGTGGTCGCTCAGGCTCTCCGCCACCCGCCGCTCCTTCGACTCGTCCACCGACAGCAGCCCCAGCCGCTCCACCAGCGGGACGAGGTGCCGCGAGGTGGGCGTGACCACGATCAGTTCGCCGTCCTCCTTGAGCACCCGGGCGAACTCCGCTCCGTTCCGGGGGGCGAACACGTTGAGAAGCACATCGACCGTGCCGTCTCCCACGGGGAGCGGCCGCCACACGTCGGCCACCACCGCTCCCAGCCGGGGATGCGCCCGCGCGGCCCGCCGCACGGCGTTCTTGGAGACGTCCAGCGCGAGCCCGACGGCCTCCGGCAGCGCGTCGAGCACCCGGGCGAGGTAGTACCCCGTCCCCGCCCCCGCGTCCGCCGCCACCTTCGCGTCGTCGCGGCACGCGCCGGTGACGGCCTCCGCCAGCGGGCCGAAGTGCCCGGCGCCGAGGAACGCCTCCCGGGCCGCCACCATCGCCGCGCTGTCGGCCGTGCCCGGCGCCTGCGACCCGGTCAGCAGGCTGACGTACCCCTGCCGCGCCACGTCGAAGCCGTGGCCCAGCCCGCACCGGACGACCCGGCCGTCCAGGTCCAGAGCGCCCGCGCAGACGGGGCAGCGAAGGTAGGCGACGACATCGACCAGCATTCCCCCATCATCTCGCGGCCCGCCGTCGCTCCGGGGACGGCAGCGCGCCGGCCAGGCCGGATGATCATGCTCTACCCTGGGGCGGGAGGACGTGGTGCTCCGCCGCGGCCGGCGCACTGCCACGTCGACGTCTTCCAGGCCGAGACCGCCGCGGCCGGTCGCGCCCCTCCGGCGCGACGGCCGGCAGCGCGTCACCTCCGGACCGCCCGGAGCACGGTCGACCGATTCCGAACGGGAGAGCGATGTCGCACCAGTCCGCAACGGTCGCCGGGGTCGAGGTCTTCCCACTGTGCGACGCCGTGGGCCCGATGGGCGACGCCATCCGGCGCCCGCTGCCGGAGATGTTCCCCGGCGGCTGCCACGGCGAGTCCGGCGAGTGGATCCTGCACTTCCACTGCTACCTGCTGCGCGACGCGGCCGGCCGCGCGGTGCTGGTCGACACCGGCATCGGCCCCGCGGACTCGCCCGCGTCGAGCTGGGCGCCGGTGCCCGGCAGGCTGGGCGCCGAACTGGCGCGCGTGGGGGTGACTCCGGAGGAGGTGGACGCCGTGGTCATCACCCACCTGCACAGCGACCACGCGAGCGGGGCGGTGGCCGGCGGGGCGCCGGTCTTCCCCAACGCCCGGCACGTCCTGCAGCGCGCCGAGCTGGACGCGGCCACGGAGGCCGTCCTCGACCACGTCGTCCGGCCGCTGGGCGAGCGGGTGCAGGCGGTGGACGGCCGGGCCGACGTGCTGCCCGGCATCCGGGTGCTCCTCGCGCCGGGGCACACCCCCGGCCACCAGGTCGTCCAGGTCGGCGACCTGGTGCTGACCGGGGACCTGGTGCTCCACCCGGTGCAGCTGGAGAACCCGAAGGTCCCCTACCTCTACGACGCCGACCCGGTGCTGGCCGCCGCCACGCGCGTGGAGTTGCTCGACCGGGTGCGGGCGGAGCGGGGGATGATCGGCACAGCCCACTTCGCCGAGCCCTTCATCAGGCTCGCCTGACACGGGCGCGTCCGGGCCCCGCCGGACGGGCGAGGGGCGCGGTTCGCCGGGCGGGCGCGACCGGGGGGCATCGGCCGGGTGCGGCCGGAGTTCATCCGGCGGGCGTGGCCGGGGTCACCGGGCGGGTGCGGCCGGGCTCGCCTCACCACCGCGGCCGGGGTCACCGGGCGGGCGCGGCGGTCACGCGCCGGCTTCGGCGGCCAGCAGGAGGCGCCGTGCCTTGCCGCGGTAGCGGAGGACCTGGACGGCGCCCAGCGCCCAGATCGGGTACTGCATGGCGAACGCCCACCGGAAGGCGTCGAGGTCGTTCCCGCCCAGCGCGTCGAGGGTGGCGCCGACCAGGGCGATCACCGACATCGACGCGACGAAGCCACCGCCGTTCACGATGCCGGTGGCCGCGCCGATGCGGGTGGCCGGGTTGAAGGTCCTGGCGTAGTCGAAGCCGATCATCGATCCGGGGCCGTTGGCCGCGAGCACCACGACGAGCATCACCAGCAGCCAGAGCGGTGCCTGCCCCGGCCAGGCCAGTACGACGGTCCACGCTCCTGCGGTGGTGCCGATCACGATGAGCACCATCCGGGAGCGGTGGAACGGGAACCGCCCGGCGAGGTAGCCGAGCAGCGGCCCGCACACCATGCCGCACAGGGTCAGCGTGGTCAGCAGCACGCCCGCCGTCTCCGGGGCGAGGCCCTGGCCCTGGACCAGAAACGGATATCCCCACAGCAGCAGGAACGCCGCCGCCGAGCACTGGGTGGCCGCGTGCGTCCACATGCCCAGCCGGGTGCCCGGCTCCGCCCAGGCGGCCTTCAGGCTGGGCGGTTCCGCCGTCCGCTCGGGCCGGGAGTCGCGCAGCACCGTGAGGAGCAGCAGCACCGACACCACGCCCAGGACGGCGGCGCCGAGGAAGGTGGGCGTCCAGCCGTAGGTGTGCAGCGAGTGGATGAGGGGCACCGCGGAGGCGACCGCGCCCAGCTGGCCCAGCAGGCCGGTGAGCTGCACCACCAGCGGGTTCCTGCGGGCGGAGAAGGACAGGTTGACCAGCCGGATCACGCTGATGAACGTCATCGCGTCCCCGCAGCCGATCAGGGCGCGGCCCGCGATGCCCGGCAGCAGTCCGCCGGCCAGCGCGAAGACGAGTTCGCCGCAGGCCATCACCGCGGCCCCGAGGACCAGCATGCGTTTGGAGCCGAAGCGGTCGACCAGTATGCCCACGGGGACCTGCATGCCCGCGTAGACCAGCAGCTGCAGCATGGCCAGGATGGAGAGGCCGGCCGCGCTGATGTCGAGCCTGGCCGCCGCCTCGATGCCGGCGACGCCGAGCGACTGGCGGTGGAAGACGGCGATGACGTAGGCCAGTACACCTGTGGCCCAGAAGAGAACTGCCTTGGACCCGGGTGTCATGGGATGAATATTACATTTGGGGATTTTTCACAATGTCATCGGGCCCCGGGAGGACGCGAAGAAACGGAAGACCCATGAGGGCCGGGCGCCTCGGGCGCGGTCGGCCCGGCCCGCCCGGCCGGAGGCCGGGTCAGCGGCGCGGGTAGCGAATGAGAAGGCTGGCGTGGACGTCCTGGTCGCCGAGGGCGGCGTAGACGTGCGGGACGTCCGACCGCCAGGAGATGTGCTCGCCGGGGCCGGCGCGCAGCGGGGCCCCGGCCGGTCCGGCGCTGAGCGTGCCCGCGAAGACGGTCACGTGCTCGGTGACGCCCTCGTGATGGGCGGGTGAGACCTGCGGTGTCCCCGGGCGGACCGTCAGCCGGTAGAGCTCGTACGTGACGTCCTCGTCCTCGAAGACCTGCAGCAGCGTTCCCCGCACGGCGGCGCCGTGGATGACGGGGTCCGGGGACGGGGGCGCCCCCGGGAGCGCGGGCGGGCCGATGACCGTGGCCAGCGGGACGCCGAGCTCGCGGGTGATCGCCCAGAGGGTCTCCAGCGTGGGGTTGCGGGTGCCGTTCTCCAGGCCGGAGAGCGTGGCCTTGCCGACGCCCGCGCGCCGGGCGAGCTCCGAGAGGGAGACGCCGCGTTCCTCCCGCAGCGTGCGGATCCGCCGGCCGAGGCTGAGCGCCCCGCCGTCCGCCGCGGGACTGGGGCTTTGTGCTCCGGAGTTCATGAGGCTATCGTGCAGCACAACACCGTTCCGTTTACGGAACGGTCGATCGGGCACAGAGGGCCGACCAGTGAGGACGGACGAGATGACACGCCTGCTTCAGCCCGTCCTGGCCGGGGTGGTGACCGCGGTGGTCGGCTTCGCCAGCTCGTTCGCCGTGCTCCTGGCCGGCTTCAGGGCGGTCGGCGCCGACCAGCGGCAGGCGGCGTCCGGGCTGCTCGCCGTCTGCGTGGCCACCGGTGTGGTGGCCGTCTGGCTGGGCCTGCGGCAGCGCCAGCCGATCGTCGTCGCCTGGTCCACGCCGGGCGCGGCGCTGCTGGCCGCGACCGGGGCCGTGGAGGGCGGGTATCCCGCCGCGGTCGGCGCGTTCGCGGTCTCCGGGCTGCTCATCGTCGCCGCCGGCCTCTTCACCGCGCTGGGCCGCTGGATCGCCGCCATCCCCGCCCCGATCGCCGGGGCCATGCTCGCCGGGATCCTGCTCGACCTGTGCCTCGCGCCGGTGAGGGCGCTCGGCGAGGTGCCGTCGGCGGCCGTGCCCACCGTGCTGGTCTGGGCGTTGCTGAGCCGCTACGCCCGCATGTGGGCGGTCCCGGGTGCCCTGCTCGTCGCCGTCATCGTCATCGCGCTGTCCGGGCCCGAGATGGGAGCGGTCGACGCGCGGCCGGTGCTGGAGGTGACCGTCCCGTCCTGGAACGCCCAGGCGCTGGTCACCGTCGCCCTGCCGCTGTTCCTGGTCACCATGGCCTCGCAGAACGTCCCGGGCATGGCGGTCCTGGCCGGGTACGGCTACCGTCCGCCGCTGCGCACCGTACTGACCTCCACCGGCCTGGCCAGCGTTCTGGGGGCGCCTCTGGGCGGTCACGCGGTGAACCTGGCGGCCATCAGCGCGGCCCTGGCCGCCGGGCCCGACGCCGATCCGGACCCGGAACGCCGGTGGATCGCCTCGGTCACCGCGGGCGTGTCGATGATCGTCCTGGGAGTCGGCTCCGGGCTGGCCACCGCGCTCGTCCTGCTCTCCCCGCCGATGCTGATCGAGGCCGTCGCCGGTCTCGCCCTGCTCGGCGCGTTCGCCTCGGCGATCACCTCGGCCGTCGCCGAACCCCAGGGCCGGGAAGCCGCGGCCGTCACCTTCGTCGTCACCGCCTCGGGCCTGACGATCCTCGGCGTGGGCGCCGCCTTCTGGGGTCTCGTCGCCGGCGGGCTCATGACGCTCCTGCACCGCCGGCCCCTCCGGGCCGTGCCGGTCACCGGGTGAACCCGTTCCGCCGCACCGGCGGACATGAGTCCGCCGGTGCGGCGGGGGTGCCGCACCGGCGGAAGGCAGTGCAGATCGGGCTGTGCGGATCGGGCTGTGCGGATCGGGACGCGGGGTCACCGAGTGCCGTCACCGCCGGTGGTCGTCCGGGCGGCCGTGGCGGCCGGCCACCAGCTGGTCGCCGGAGTGCTGGCGGGGCACCTCGACACGCGGGTGGGGCGCCGTGTTCTCCAGCCGGTCGTCGACGCCGTCGCGGTCACGGTCGACCGCGGGGGCGGCGGCCGACGGAGTGGGGGCGGGGGTGGGGGCCTCTTCGAGCTTGCGTTCCAGCTCTCGCTTCTCCTCCTCCAGGCGGGCGACGCGGTCACGGGCCTCCGCGCGCGAGGCGCGGAGCCGGCGACGGCGCACGGCCGAACGCCGCATACCGGCGAGCACGATCGCCAGGCCGAGCAGGAAGACCGCTCCGGTGGCCACACCGGCGAAGAACATCTCCAGCTGGGTGAGCTGGAACGTCCGGTCGAAGACCGTGAACGACGCGGTGGCGGTCGAGGCTGCGGTCTCGTCCCACGACACCGCGATAACGGTCGCGCCCGCGAGGACGATCAAGAGTAGTCCGAGCACTATCATCTGACCTCACCTCAGGCTTCGTCTGTTGTGGTACCTCCTGCTGCCCGGCAGGCAGGGGATTATTCGCGGGGCCCCGGCGGTTCTGCGGGAACGCGACGCACAGATCGACCGCGAACGCGACGGACGTCGACGTCGTGGTGATCGGAGTCGCGAGAGAGGCCGGGACGCAGGAGATCGGAACGCGGGCTAGTGTTGACGGGCATGGACCGCACCCGCCTGTACCGCAACGGCGTGCTGAAGGCCGAGGGCTTCCCCATCGCGGACGTCTCCGAGTACGTGGGAGACCAGTCCGCCGTCGTCTGGTTCGACCTGTGCTCTCCCACACCGGCGGACCTCGCGGTGATCAGCGAGGAGCTCGGCCTCCACCCGCTGGCCGTCGAGGACGCGCTCCACAGCAGCCAGCGTCCCAAGCTTGACACCTACGACAGCCACCTGTTCATCACCGTCTACGGCACGAAGCTCGTCAGGCAACGGGTCGAGTTCATCGAGATATCGATCTTCGTCACGAAGAACGCCCTGGTCACCGTCAGGGCCAACCCCGCCTTCGACATCGGCGAGGTGCTCAGGCGCTGGGACGCCACCGCCGACATGGCCAGGTACGGCGTGCCGTACCTGCTGCACGGCCTGCTCGACACCGTGGTGGACGGTTACTTCGACGTGCTGCAGACGATGGACGACCGGATCGAGAAACTGGAGGACGACCTCTTCCAGGACACCCCCCGGGACATGCCGCACATCCAGCGCCGGACCTTCGAGCTGCACAAGAAGCTGGTGCGCTTCCGGCGGCTGGCCGTGCCGGTGCGCGAGGTCGTGGGGAGCCTGCTCCGCCGGGGTACCGAGACCGTGAGCTCCCCGCTGGTCCCGTACTACCAGGACGTCTACGACCACGCCCTGCGCGCCGCGGAGTGGGCCGACTCCCTGCAGGAGCTGACGGCCAACGTCCGCGACACCCACATGAACCAGCAGGGATTCCGGCTCAACGACATCATGAAGAAGATCACGAGCTGGGCGGCCATCATCGCGGTGCCCACGATGATCACCGGCTTCTACGGGCAGAACGTGCCCTACCCCGGCTTCGGCCACCCGCTCGGCTTCTGGACGTCCACGATCGCGATCGTCGTGGGCACCGTCCTGCTCTACCGGGCGTTCCAGAAGCGGGGCTGGTTGTAGCGCCCGGCCTTCGCCGGGGCGGCGCCCCCGACCGGGACCGTCCCCGCGCCCCGCGCTCGTGCGCCGAACCGCCCGTGTCGGCAAAGGGATTTCCGGGAACCGGTCAAGCATGGGCCGGTGGACCCTCCGGGAGGCATAGGTGAGCGCGCGGGGGGTGGTCACCGTGGTGCTGGGCGCCGCGGTGCTCTTCTCACTGACGAAGCACGACGACACCGGGGCGAAGGCCGCGCCCCCGGCGGCCGCCGCGCCGCTGGACAACCCGCGCGGCACGCGGCCCGGCCTGGCCCCCGTCACCTCGGCCGCCGACCGGGCCGCCGCGGTCAAGATGATCAAGAAGCTCCGGGTCGCGCGGATGGGGCCCAAGACCGGATACCGCCGCACCAGGTTCGGCGAGAACTGGGCCGACACCGCCAGGGGCGTGCCGTACGCCCGCAACGGCTGCGGTACCCGCAACGACCTGCTCGCCCGTGACGGCGAGGACGTCCGCTACCGGGCGGGATCCGACTGCGTCGTCGTGTCCATGAAGCTGCGCGACCCCTACACCGGCCGGGTCATCCGCTGGAGCAAGCGACGATCCGACGAGATCCAGGTCGACCACGTGGTCCCGCTGTCGTACGAGTGGCGGATGGGCGCCTCCCGCTGGCCGATGTCCGAACGGATGCGCATCGCCAACGACCCGCTCAACCTGCTCCCGGTCTACGGTGACGCCAACGAGGCCAAGGGCGGCTCGGGGCCGGCCTCCTGGCTGCCCCCGGTGCGCAGGGTCCGCTGCGCCTACGTCGTCCGCTTCGCCCAGGTGGCCCTCAAGTACGACCTGCCGGTCACCCGTGCCGACAAGAGGGTCATGCTCGCCCAGTGCCGGTAGACCCCGGCCGGTGCCGCCGGGTGGGCGGTTCCGGCCGAGCCGGCGAGTCCGGCTCGGGCGGGGCGGCCGGCCGGTCCCGGGCGGGGCGGTCCGGTCAGAAGCGGCGGAGCAGCGCCTGCTTGGCGGCGGTGAACTCCTCCTCGGTGAGCACGCCGTCCCTGCGCAGCTCGCCCAGCTCGCGCAGGCGGCGCAGGAGCGCGTCCGGGTCGTCACCCGGACCGGTACCGGGGCCGGGATCGGACGCGGGCGCCGGGCCGGGGGTGTCGAGGGCGGCCGGCTCGCGGGCGGCGGCGGGGTGCGGCAGGCGGGACAGGACCGCGGAGACGAACAGCGCCGCGGTGCGGGTCTCCTTGTCCAGGCCCCACAGCACCAGGCAGTGCGGGTCGTGCTTGGGAGCGAGCTTGTGCGCCGTCACGTTCCTGACCCGGAAGCGGAGGTGCCCGCTCTCCAGGCCCGCGGCCGGGACCCACTCCACGCCGAGCAGGTCCCCGAGCGGGAGCCGCTGCACGCCGGCCGACTTCTTGGCCTCCTCCGCGGCCCAGTTCCACTCCAGGCGGATCGACTCGCCGTCGAACGTCGCCGAGCCGTCGCCCGCGGAGAGCACGGGCGGCATCCCCGGGCCCGGCATCAGGTAGCGGTCGGTGGGGCCGTCCGGCACCTGCTCGATCACCAGGGCGTTGCGCACCTCGTCGACGAAGTACTGGGCGGCACCGGTGCGGTCGGTTTCGACGGCCAGCTGGTAAGGGTCGGCGGCGTCGGCGATCCGGCCGCGGGTGGCCTCGGCGAACGGGTCGGCGCCCTCGCGCAGCCGGAGCCGCAGCCGCCCGCCCTTCTTGCCGGGCTCGTAGGCGATCCCGGCGACCGCCTCCAGCGGCACCTGCACCTCGCCCAGCATCTGCCTCAGCTTCTTGACGCTCCGGTCACGGCCGGGCACGATCCGCAGGATCTCGCCGTCGAACGTCCACGTCCCGTCGCGAACCATGACCTCCGCCATACGGGAGATCTTATGGCGATCCCTCCCGCGCGCCGGGTCACGGGCACGTGACCTGGTCACCGCCCGGTTTCTGATCGGCCGGGGCGGTCTTCTATCCTTCGGAACCGGCCCTCGACCATCTTCGGAGCCGATCCCGACCAGGGAGCCGATCCCGACCAGCAGGCGAAGGAACTCTCGTGACCTCTCCGGCTCTTCCGGCCCTGTCCCTCGACGAGCTGACAGCCCAGCGGGACCAGGCGCTGCGCGACTACGAAGCACTCGTGGAACGCGGCCTCTCCCTCGATCTCACGCGGGGCAAGCCCTCGGCGCGGCAGCTCGACCTGTCCGGCGGTCTGCTGGCCCTGCCCACCGGCCACACCGCCGCCGACGGCACCGACTGCCGCAACTACGGCGGGCTCCAGGGCCTCCCCGAGCTGCGGGAGATCTTCAGCGGCCCGCTCCAGGTGCCCGCCGCGCAGCTGGTCGCCGCGGACAACTCCAGCCTGTCGCTGATGCACGACTCGATCGTGCACGCCCTGCTCGGCACGGTGCCCGGGGCCGAGCGCCGCTGGGCGGACGAGCCGCGCATCGCGTTCCTGTGCCCGGTCCCCGGTTACGACCGCCACTTCGCGCTCTGCGAGCGGTTCGGCATCGAGATGATCCCCGTGCCGATGGACGACCAGGGCCCCGACATGGACGTCGTGGAGCGTCTCGTGCTCGCCGACCCGCAGATCAAGGGCATCTGGTGCGTGCCCAAGTACAGCAACCCCAGCGGCGTCTCCTACGGCGACGAGACGGTCCGCCGGCTGGCGGCCATGCCGACCGCCGCCCCCGACTTCCGGATCTTCTGGGACAACGCCTACGCCGTCCACCACCTCACCGACACCCCGGTGGAGATCGCCGACATCCTGGCACTGTGCGCGGAGAACGGCCACCCCGACCGCGTCTTCGTCTACGCCTCCACCTCCAAGGTCACCTTCGCCGGCTCCGGGGTCTCCTTCTTCGGCTCGTCCCCGGCCAACGTGGCCTGGCTGCTCGGGAACACCGCCAAGCGCACCATCGGCCCCGACAAGATCAACCACCTGCGCCACGTGCAGTTCCTCCGCGACGAGAAGGGCCTGGCGGAGCACATGCGCCGCCACCGGGAGCTCATCCGGCCGAAGTTCGACGCGGTCGACGCCATCCTCACCAAGGAGCTCGGCGGCTCCGGCCTGGCGACCTGGTCCACCCCCCGGGGCGGTTACTTCATCAGCCTCGACGTGCTCGAAGGGTGCGCGCGCCGGGTGGTGAGCCGGGCCGCGGAGGCGGGCATCGCCCTGACCCCCGCGGGTGCCACGCACCCGTACGGCGACGATCCGCGCGACAGCACCATCCGCATCGCCCCGACCTACCCCGAGCTGGACGAGGTGGAGCTCGCCATCTCCGGCCTGGCCACCTGCGTGCGCCTGGTCGGGATCGAGAAGCTCCTGGAACAGGCCGGCCAGGCCGGCTGACCCCGTTCCTCCACCGTCCCGGCGCCCCGCCCGGCCGGACCCGTCACCGCGCGGTCCCGGCCGGGCGGGGCATCGGTATCGAGTTGCTTTATCGAACCGGGCCTGTGTTATAAGAAACTCAGATGCGAGAAGAAAACCGGGATCGAGAAAGCCGTCGTGGCCGGTCGTAGCTATGGGCAGTTCTGCGGGCTCGCCCGGGCCCTTGAGATCGTCGGAGAGCGCTGGGCGCTGCTGATCGTGCGCGACCTCCTCGTGGGCCCGAGGCGCTTCACCGACCTGCGCCGGGGGCTGCCCAGGATCCCGACGAACATCCTCTCCGGCCGTCTCAAGGAGCTGGAGCACGCCGGGGTCGTCCGGCGCCGCGTCCTGCCCCGTCCGGCGGCCTCGGTCGTCTACGAGCTCACCGAGTACGGCCGCGAGCTCGACGACATCGTCCTGCGGCTCGGCCGCTGGGGCGCCAGGACACTCGGCGAGCCCGGCCCCGAGGACGTCGTCACCCCCGACTCGCTGGTCATGGCCCTGCGCGCCACCTTCAGCCCCGAGGCGGCCGGCGGGTCCCGGGTGTCCTACGAACTCCATGTCGGCGAGACCGTCGTCCACGCGCACGTCGACGGCGGCGTCCTCAAGGTCGGGGAGGGCCCCCTGACCGGGGCGGACCTCGTCCTGGAGGCGGGGCCCGGGCTCAGGCGTCTGATGGCCGGTGAGATCGGCCCCCGCGAGGCGATCGAGACCGGCGCCGTCCGCGTCACCGGCGATCCCGCCCTCCTGGACCGGTTCGCCGGGACCTTCCGGATCGGTCCCGCCCCGGTCACCCCCTCCGCCTGATCCCGCGCCGCCCTCGCGCCGGCTCCCGGTGCCGTTCTTCCGCGCCCACCGGCCTGGCCGGCCCCGCCCGGCGGCGGGGCCGGCGCTCAGTAGAGGTGCTCGGCGGTCCCGATCAGGGCGGGCTCCTCGATGTGGGTGGGGAGCAGTCGCACGCCGGTGGCGCGCTCGGCCAGGGCGAAAGCGGTCAGGAGGTAGTGCTCGTCGGGGTCGTCGAACTCGTTGAGGGGCATGCCGAGGTCGCGCATGTGCGCCAGCATCCGCTCGGAGCCGCCCCAGCGGGCGTCCGGGCCGTCCGGTTCGAACTGGAGGACGACGCGGCCGTTCTCGGCGTAGACGAACTGCTGGTCGAAGTTGACGTTGCGGAACACCGCCGCCGTCACCGTGTCCCGGGAGAGCCGCTCGGCCACGTGGTCCTGGACGCCCGCGAAGCCGTTGTCCTCGATGAGGATCGTCCCCCCGATCGCCGTGCTCGCGATGATCGGGTACTCGTCGAGGTCGAAGTCGTCGGCGTCCGCCCCCTCGCCGGCGGTGACGCCGATCCGGTCGAAGGCCTCCGCGGGTGTCAGGCCCCTGACGAAGGTGATGCAGAACCCGGAGACTCCCAGGCTGCCGCCGTACTGCTCCTCGAACCAGGCGTAGTCCGCCGCCGTCGCGCCGCTCATCGAAAACTCCCCTCCGGACGGTTCTCCAGGCGGCTGATCTTGGCAGGCGGCCCCGACAGATCCGGATTCGCTGCTTCCGATCCCTCCGATTCGTTCGGCCCATCTGGTCTGTTCGGCTCGTTTGACCTGTCCGGTCCGTCCGGTCCGTCCGGTCCGTTCGGTCCGGGAGGGGGTGGCCGTGCGCGGCACCGCGCCCGCCGGGCGGTCTCCGGCGCCGGGGGAGGGACGGGAATCAGGAGGGTTCGACGACGAGGCGGCCGATGAGCCTGACCGGCAGGCGGCCGGTCCGGACGGGTTCCCGGCGGATGCGGTATCCGGGGAACGCGGCGCGGGCGGCGGCCTCGGCCCGGCGCAGCGCGAACCGGAAGTCGTAGATCCACACCCGGCCGCCGGGACGGAGGACGCGGCGCAGTTCGCGCATGCCTGCGGCGGCGTCCGGCCAGTGGTGCTGGCTCATGCTGGAGACGATCAGGTCGAAGCTCTCGCCGGGGTACGGAAGGTCGGCGACGTCGGCCACGGTGAAGTCGACCCGGTCCCCGAGACCGGCCTCCGCGGCGTTGCGCCGGGCGAGATCGATCATCTCGGCGGACAGGTCGAGGCCCTCGACCCGGAGGGCGGGCAGAGCCCGCGCGATGGCGAGGGGGACCCGCCCGGGGCCGGTGCCCACGTCGAGCACCCGGGTCCCCGCGCCGGGCGAGGCCGCCGTGACGTCGGCCGTGACCCTCGCGTAGAGGGGGCGGAACCCCTGGCTGATCAGCCGGTCGTACAGGCTGCCGTGGTGGAAGAGCCCGAACAGGCTCGCCCGGGCGCGGTGGATGGTGTGCATGGCCGCCCTCCTATAGTTGTACCGAACAACTCTGTGCCACTGAAAGCATAGGACTGATAGTTGTACAACACAACTCATGATGGGGCGTATCCCGACGACGAGCTGCGCCGCCTGCTCCAGTTACTCGTCCGGGCGGGTGGGCTGCTCGAACCGCGCGACTACGGCGGCTTGCGCATCTCGCTGTCGGAGGTGTTCGCCCTCGGCGAGCTGGCCGATGCGGGGACGCTCTCCCAGCAGGAACTGGCGGACCGGCTGGGCCTGGAGAAGAGCACGGTGAGCCGCCTGGCCGCGGGCATGGAGCGGCGCGGATGGCTCTCGCGTGAACGTGACCCGGCCAACCGCCGCTTCTACCGGCTCCGCCTCACCGCGGACGGCCTCGCCGCGGCCGGGCGGATCGGCGCAGAACTGCGTGCCGCGCACGACGGGCTGTTCGACGGGCTCACCGACGAGGAGCGCGCGGGCCTGCTGCTCGGGTTGACCGGTCTGGTCCGCGTTCTCCGGAACGGGAGCCGCGGGGGAGACCCGGCCGGCGGCCGGGACTGAGTCCGGGGCCGGGCCCGGCCCGCCGGCGCGCCCAAGGTGAGGCCCGACGGCCGGGTCGGTGCGCTCGGGGGCGTGGCTCGGCCGGGACGGTGGGCCCCGTGTGCTCGGGTGTGCGGTCCGGGGAGGCGCGCCAGGGGCCCGGGTTTCGTGTCATGGCCCAGGCCGGAGACCCTGTCGCAGGGCGGGCGCCCCATTGATCAGCAAAGGGTAACTATACGTTTTTGCTGCGCCACCCAAAGTCATGGCGTTAGCCTGCTCTCGGCACAGGCTGACGGAGGCGAGGGCGTGGTGGCGGAGGGCACGGTGGCCGTGGTCACCGGTGCGGCACAGGGCATCGGCGAGGCGGTGGCGCGGGCGCTCTGCGCGGCGGGCGCGGCCGTCGCCGCGCTCGACGTGAACGCCGAGCGGGTCGGGCGGGTCGCGGCCGAGCTCGGCACCGCGGTCGCCTACCCCTGCCAGGTCACCGACAGTGCCGCCGTCGACACCGTCGTCGCGCGCGTCGAGGCCGATCTCGGCCCGATCGGGTTGCTCGTCAACGTGGCCGGCGTCCCCTGCCCCGGACCGGCCGTCTCCGTCACCGACGAGGCCTGGGCGCGCGCCTTCGCCGTCAACGCCGGCGGCGTGTTCCACCTGTCCCGCGCGGTCGCCCGCCGGATGATCCCCCGCCGATCCGGGTCGATCATCACCATCGGGTCCAGTGCCGCGAGTGTCCCCCGGGTCGACATGTCGGCCTACGCCGCCTCCAAGGCCGCGGCCGTGCAGTTCACCCGGTGTCTCGGCCTGGAGCTCGCGCCATACGGCATCCGCTGCAACGTGGTGTCGCCCGGCTCCACCGACACTCCCATGCAGCGCGCGCTGTGGACCGGCGGCCACGACGCCCGCGCGGTCATCGAGGGGTCCCCGGCCCGGTTCCGGGTCGGCATCCCCCTCGGCCGGCTGGCCGACCCCGAGGATGTCGCGAACGCGGTCCTCTTCCTGGCCTCCGACCGTGCCAGGCACATCACCATGCACGACCTGTACGTCGACGGGGGCGCCGCGCTCCGGTCGTAGCGCACCCGGGCGCGCCCCCTCCCATCCCTTCGGATCCCCTCCCGACAGGAGAACCCCCACCATGTCGCCGAACCATGCCCTGACAATGCCCCGGACGTCCGACCTCCTCGGGGAGTACGAACCCGGTTCCTTCTTCTTCACCTCGCCGGCGCGGACCCTGCTGGCCCGCGGGGTCCGCCTGGAGGTCCCGGGCCCGGGGGCGGGGAGCCTGCCCGACCGCGTCGCCGCGACCCTGCGCGAGGTCGAGGAGCCCGGACTCCCCCGTCCTCTCGTGGTGGGCGCCATTCCCTTCCGCGACGACCGGCCCGCCCGGCTGCTGGTGCCCGCCGCCGTCCGCTGGACGACCCCCCCGGCCGGGGCGTCGTCCGTCCCCGAGCCGGTGCGGGGGATCTTCACCGGGTTCGGCCCGGTCCCCGACCCCGGTGACTACGTGCGCGGGGTGGAGAGGGCACTCGACAAGCTGACCACCGGGGAGCTCAAGAAGATCGTGCTGGCCCGCGCCCTGGACGTCACCTTGGGCCGCCCGGTCGACGTCGGGCAGGTCCTGCGCAACCTGGTCCGGCGCGATCCGCAGGCCTACGGCTACGCGGTCGACCTGCCCTCGCGCACCGCCGCACCCCGCACGCTCCTGGGAGCCAGTCCCGAGCTGCTCGTCTCCCGCGCCGGCCGGCGGGTCACGACGAACCCGCTGGCCGGGTCCGCGCCCCGCGACCCGGACCCCGCCGTCGACCGGGAGCGGGCGCGCTCCCTGCTCGCCTCCGACAAGGACCTGCGCGAGCACGCCCTGGTGATCGAGAGCGTGGTGGAGGCCCTGCGCCCGTACTGCCGTGACCTGTCCGTCCCGGCCGGGCCGTCGCTGCTGTCCACCGCGTCCATGTGGCACCTGTCGACCCGGATCACCGGCGTGCTCGACGATCCGGCGGTCACCTCGCTGGAGCTGGCCACCGTGCTGCACCCCACCCCGGCCGTCTGCGGCACACCCGCGGTCGCCGCCCGCCGGGCCATCGAGGAGATCGAGCCGTTCGACCGCGGCCTGTACGCCGGGCTGGTCGGCTGGTGTGACGCGGCCGGCGACGGCGAGTGGGTGGTGACCATCCGCTGTGCCGAGGTCGCCGACCACCGCCTCAGGCTGTTCGCCGGCGCGGGCATCGTCGCCGGGTCGGTACCGGAGACCGAGCTGGCCGAGACCACCGCCAAGTTCCGCACCATGCTCCGCGCCGTCGGCCTGGACCACGACCGCTGACCCGCCGCCCGCCGGGGGCTCCGGCCTGGCCCCGGACGCCGTCCGGCCCGGGGGCGCCGTCGCTGATCCCTCAAGGTAAAGGGGTAATGAGACCAAGCCTTCATATTCGGGCGGTTCACGTGCTCACCATTCTTTGTGACCCTGGTCCTATCCCCAGTAGTAGAGAGAACGGTGATGCGGAGGTTCGGTCCGGCCCTGGTGGTGCTCGGCGGTCTGTCCATGGGGGTCGCCGCGGTGGCTCCTGCCCTGGCGCACGAGCACCCCAGCGGGATCACCGACCTGGTGACCCCCGCGGTGGTGCGGATCGAGGCCACCGCGAAGGTGGACGTCACGCTGCTCGACCACGTCGGCGATCTCACGCAGGTGGAGCGTTCCTACCAGATCCCGATCGGCGCCGGCACCGGCACCGTGATCAACCCCGAGGGCGGCATCGTCACCCTCACCCGCGTGGTGGAGAGCGACCAGGACGCCCGGATCCTCGCCGCCAACAAGGTCTTCGCCGAGCACTTCAAGGTCGACCTCCCCGCCGACTTCAAGCGGCACTCGGTCCAGGACGACAACCTCAACGAGTCCCTGCAGGAGTGCTACCCGCCCAAGCAGGCCACCGCCACCTGTATCTTCGACGTCACCACTGAGATCAGGATCTTCCCCAACGTCGTCTTCCCGGACAGGGAGGGGTTCCGGGCGGAGGTCGCCCACGCGGGTGAGGCTCCCGACAGCCCGGCGGTGCTGAAGGCGGTCGGGCGGGCCGACGGCGGCGCGGGCCTGCCCACGGCGCCGCTGGCCGCCACGGTGCCGGCCAAGGATGGCGCGCCGGTGGCGGTCGCCGGGTTCACCGGCCGCCCGGCGGCGAACCTGCGGGAGACCGTCGACATCGCCCACCTGCGCGCGGGCGGCACCGGCGAGGGCGGCCGGCAGTTCAAGGACCCCGAGGGCAAGGTCAACGAGCCGGAGAAGCTGGGCGCCCTGGCCGACAGGGGGCTGCGCGGCGGCCCGGTGATCGAGGACAAGAAGGGCGAGGTCGTCGGGCTGCTGATCGGCGGGGGCGCGGACGCCCGGATGATCGGGGTCCGCGAGATCACCAAGGCGCTCGCCGAGGCGGGGGTGGCGCCCCGGCGCGGGCCGATCGACGTGGCCTTCGAGCAGGCGCTGACCCGGTTCCACACCCATTACTACGGTGATGCGGTCCCGGCCTTCCAGCGGGTGCTGGAGCTGTATCCGGGGCACACCGTGGCCGCGGCGCATCTGAAGACGTCCCAGGCCAAGCGCGGCACCGCCGAGGACGAGGGGGTGAAGGCCGTGACCGCTCCGGGGCCCGGTGCGGGGACGCCGCTGTGGCCGTTCCTCGCCGCCGGGGGCGCGCTGGTGCTGGCCGTGCTGGGGGCCGCGTTGCTGCTGTGGCGCCGCCGGTCGGCCGAGCCCGAGCCGGAGCCGGAGGGCGCCCTGGTCGGCGCCCCGCCGCCCGCACCGCAACGGCCGGGCCCGCCGCCCGCACCGCAACGGCCGGCCTTCGACGAGAAGGTCGATCCCACGGTCGTGGTCGGCCGATCCTTCCCCGCGCTGCCCAAGGTCTCCACCTCGCCCGGCCAGCCCGTGCTGGTCGCCCATGAGGCCGACGCCAAACCGGTCGAGACCCCGGTGCAGAAGTACTGCACGAGTTGCGGAATGCGGCTGGGCCCCGCCCACAGCTTCTGCGGCTACTGCGGCCAGTCCACCAAGATGTGATGTTCGTGAACGACAGGGCATTGATCGGGCAAGAGATAGCCGGCTACCACATTGAGGACATCATCGGCAAAGGCGGCATGGCCGTGGTCTACCTCGCGGTCGACCCACGGCTCAACCGCCGGGTGGCGTTGAAGATCCTCAACCCGCTCCTCGGCGAGGACGAGCGATTCCGTCAGCGGTTCGTCCTCGAATCCCGCACGGTCGCGAGCATCGACCACCCCAACATCATCCCGATCTACGAGGCCGACGCCGCCGACGACGGCACGCTCTACATCGCGATGCGCTATGTGGACGGTCCCGACCTGCGCAGGCTCTTCTACGACCGGGGCCCGATGCCGGTCGGCCAGGTGAACCGGATCTTCGCCCAGGTGGCCGCGGCGCTCGACACCGCGCACGCCCACGACCTGGTGCACCGCGACGTCAAGCCCGCCAACATCCTCATCGCCGCGCACACCGAGGGCGATCACGCCTACCTCACCGACTTCGGCATCACCAAACACCGCACCTCGATCTCGGGGCTGACCCAGACCGACCAGTTCATCGGCACCCCGCGGTACATGGCGCCGGAGCAGATCAACAAGGAGCGCATCGACGGCCGCTGCGACCAGTACGCCCTGGCGTGCGTGGTCTACGAGGCGCTGGCCGGGCGGCTGCCGTTCGAGCGCGACAACGAGATCGCCCTGCTCTGGGCCCACCTCGCCGAGGCGCCCACGCCGCTCACCACGCTCCGCCCCGAGCTTCCGCTCCAGGTCGACGGCGTCATGATGCGGGCCCTGGCCAAGTCGCCGGAGCAGCGCTTCGACACCTGCACCCAGTTCGTCGCCGAGTTGCGCGACGCGATCAGCGGGTCCGAGCACCCCTACCAGATCGCGCAGCAGCCCGCGGCGCCCGAGAAGGCGCCGAAGGCGCCGAGGCAGAAGCCGGGCAGGCGGAAGAAGGAGGAGGCTGCGGCCGGTCCCGGCTCCGCCGGGGTGCCCACCCGCGCGGCCGGCGCGAAGCCGGGACGGCGCGGCGGGAAGGGCATCCTCGTCGGCGCGGGTGTGGCGGTCACGGCGATCGTCGCGCTGGTGGCGCTGGTGGCGACGTTCCTGCGGGGCGGTGACGGCTGGGCGTCCTTCGCGGGCTCGCCCGCGGTGCCGATCGCGTTCCAGTATCCCGGTGACTGGACCCTCCAGCAGCATGCGGACGTGTTCGTGGTGGCCTCGCCACGGGCCGAGGAGTTCCGCACGCTCTTCGGCACGCCCGTCACCGCCGACTGGGCGACCGTGAACGAGACCATCAAGAGTTCCCCTGAGGAGGCCGTCGGCCTCTACGCGCAGACGCTCGACACCCTCGACCCCCGCAGCCAGCCCCAGCAGCTCCAGGAGACCCTGCAGTCGTCGCTGCCCGGCAAGGTCAGCGTCTTCTCCGAGATCGTCCAGGTGAGCGTGGGCGGGCAGCCCGCCGTGCGGATGGAGGGGTCGATCGCCGACCCGCAGCGCGGTGGGCAGCTCGACTTCACCGGCTGGGCGGTGGAACTGCCGGAGGAGCCCGCCCTGATGATCTACTTCTGCGCCCCCGGGAGGTGCGACGACGCGGTGGCCAACCGGTTCATCCGGAGCGTGTCGTTCAAGGCGTCCTGACTTGCGACCGACTTGTAAGCGGCTTGCCTGGGCGTTTTGTCCTATATGCAAGGTCGGCGGGAGGGCTTAGTCTCCCCGCATGGCGGTTCCCCTTCCCCCTCTCCGGCACGTACGCACGGTGCCGAGATCCGGCCTGCTGCCCGGCGCGGTGGCCTCGCCCGTCTCCTCCGGCCCGCGAGGCCGGCCCGCGCCCGGGGAGTGGTTTCCGCGTCCGCGCATCCCCGCCGGCCTCCGGGAAGATGCGGGTCCATGAGCCGATCACGTGACCTGTCGACCGGGCGAACCCGTGAACGAGGCGCCGAGCCGCCTGGCAAGGAGAAGAAGTGAGCATCCGCATCGTGATCGCCGACGACCAGGCGATGGTCCGCGCCGGGCTGAAGCTCGTCGTGGAGAGTGAAGCCGGCATGGAGGTGGTGGGCGAGGCCGCGGACGGGGTCGAGGCCGTCGCCGTGGCCCGTCGTACCAAGCCCGACATCGTCCTCATGGACATCTCGATGCCGCGCATGGACGGACTGACCGCCGCCCGGCAGCTGCTGGACTGGCCGGACCCGCCGAAGGTCGTCATGCTGACGACCTTCGACACCGACGAGAACCTCTACGCCGCGCTCCGCGCCGGGACCAGCGGCTTCCTGCTCAAGGTCTCGCCCCCCGAGCAGCTCGTGGACGCCATCCGGATCGTCGTCGGCGGTGACGCCCTGCTCGACCCGGCCGTCACCACCCGGGTCATCGCCTCCTTCGCCGGCCGCCACGATCCCGCACCCCCGCCGCAGCTGTCGGAGCTCACCCCGCGCGAGCTGGAGGTGCTGCGCTTCCTGGCCCGTGGCCTCACCAACGCCGAGATCGCGAGCAAGCTCTTCGTCGGCGAGGCCACGGTCAAGACCCACGTGGCGCGGGTGCTGATGAAGCTCCACCTGCGTGACCGCGCTCAGGCGGTGGTGTTCGCGTACGAGTCGGGCGTCGTCCGGCCGGGTGCCTCGGTCGGGTAGGACGAGACCCGTCGCTCCCGGCTCATCCTCTCCCCGAGCCGGCCGAGCATGCCCGTGGACCGCCCCGAGCAGGGCGGTCACGGGGCCGTGCTCGATCGCGGAAGCGCCGATGCGGCACACTCCGGCGACGCGCCGGCGCCGCGGGGCGGCGATCGGCGGCGCCCCCGGCGCGATGCGCCGGAAATCGGCGGAGTCATGGAACATGTGGGTCGCCCTTGGCCGTACGGGACCGTCACCAGGACGGTAGGCCGCCGGTCCGTGCCGGGTCGTCCGCCGCTGGGATGACCCGCCGTCCCCCGTACGAGGTAACGGCACGATCCGTCCGTACGTCACCGTTCACGTCATGCCCTCCCGGGCGGGCGACCCCGCCTCGCCGGACAGGGGCCGCTGCGATGCCGATGCAACTTCGGCGGACATACCGTCACTGCACTTCGGCTGGTCGGCCGGCCTCGGTCACGTCTTCACGAGGAGCACACAATGACGACGGACGTACAAGCGGCGTCAGGCGTTCTCACCAAACAGGATCTGCTTCGGCACTACCGCGTGATGCGCACCATCCGGGAGTTCGAGGAGAGGCTGCACTTCGAGTTCGCGACCGGTGAGATCCCCGGTTTCGTTCACCTGTACGCGGGTGAGGAGGCGATCGCCGCCGGTGTCTGCGCGAATCTCCGCGACGACGACTACATCGCCAGCACGCACCGCGGCCACGGTCACGCCATCGCCAAGGGCTGTGACGTCAAGGGCATGATGGCCGAGATCTACGGCAAGGCCACGGGGATCTGCCGAGGCAAGGGCGGCTCGATGCACATCGCCGACCTCGCGGTCGGCATGCTGGGCGCGAACGGGATCGTCGGCGGCGGCCCACCGCTGGTCTGCGGCGTCGGCCTCAAGGCCAGGGTGACCGGCACCGACCAGGTGGCGGTCTCGTTCACCGGCGACGGCGGCTCCAACCAGGGCACGTTCCTGGAGAGCCTCAACCTGGCCACGGTGTGGAACCTGCCGGTCGTCTTCGTGGTGGAGAACAACGGCTACGCGGAGGCCACGTCGTCGATGTTCCACCAGGCCGGGATCGAGGTCGCCAGGCGGGCCGAGGGCTTCGGCCTGCCCGGCGTGGTGGTCGACGGGCACGACTTCTTCGCCGTGTACGAGGCGACGCGCGAGGCCGTGGCGCGGGCGCGCTCGGGCGGCGGCCCGTCGCTGATCGAGTGCAAGGTGCTCCGCTACTACGGGCACTTCGAGGGCGACCAGCAGACGTACCGGGATCCCGGGGAGGTCGAGAACGCCCGCGCGACCAAGGACTGCCTCCTGCTGTTCGAGCGGCGCGCGGTGGGCGCCGGGCTCGTCGGCGAGGACGAGCTGCGGACGATCGACGGGGAGATCGCGACGTTGGTCGACGAGGCGGTCGCCGAGGCGAAGCGGGCGCCCGACCCGGCTCTCGACGCCGTCCTGACCGACGTCTACGTCTCGTACTGACGGGAGATCCCGATGACACGCAAGATCACGTACCAGCAGGCGATCAACGAGGCGCTCGCGCAGGAGATGCGCCGCGACCCGACCGTCGTCGTGTTCGGCGAGGACGTCGCCGGCGGCATGGGCACCGACCAGGAGAAGGACGCCTGGGGCGGCGTGCTCGGCGTCACCAAGGGGCTGTGGCCGGAGTTCCCCGACCGGGTGCTGGACACGCCGATCAGCGAGTCCGCGTACATCGGAGCGGCGGCGGGCGCGGCCTCGTCCGGTCTGCGGCCGGTCGCGGAACTCATGTTCGTCGACTTCATGGGGGTCTGCTTCGACCAGATCTTCAACCAGGCGGCGAAGTTCAGGTACATGTTCGGCGGCAAGGCGGAGACGCCGATGGTGATCCGCACGATGTACGGCGCCGGTATCCGGGCCGCCTCGCAGCACTCGCAGAGCCTCTACCCGCTCTTCACGCACATCCCGGGGCTCAAGGTCGTGCTGCCGTCGACCCCGTACGACGCCAAGGGCCTGCTGATCCAGGCGATCCGCGACAACGATCCGGTGATCTTCTTCGAGCACAAGGTGCTCTACACGTTGCAGGGTGAGGTGCCCGAGGAGCCGTACGTCGTGCCCTTCGGCGAGGCGGACATCGTCCGTGACGGCGACGACGTCACGATCGTGGCGCTGGGGCGCATGGTGCACATGGCCACGGAAGCCGCGGACACGCTCGCGGCCGAAGGCGTGAGCTGCGAGGTGATCGACCCGCGCACCACCTCGCCGCTCGATGAGGAGACCATCCTCGAGAGCGTCGGGCGCACCGGCAGGCTCGTCGTCGTGGACGAGGCCGGCCCACGCTGCGGCATGGCGGCCGACATCGCCTCGCTCGTCGCCACCCGGGCGTTCGACGCGCTGCGCGCCCCCGTCCGAACCGTGACGCCGCCGCACACCCCGGTCCCGTTCAGCCCGGTGCTCGAGGACGTCTACGTGCCGGACGCCGTCTGCGTGGTGGAGGCCGTCCGCTCGATCACCGTGCGGGAGCCCGCGTGAGCGGGCGAACGGGTGGGCGCGGCAGCGGAATACGAACGCTGCCGGTGAAGGAGGCATCGTGAGTGACGTGCAGCCGATCGGCATGCCCAAGTGGGGCCTGTCGATGACGCGAGGCCAGGTCGACGCCTGGATCGTCGACGTGGGTGACGAGATCTCCGTCGGCGACGACGTCGTGGAGGTGGAGACCGAGAAGATCAACGGGGTGATCGAGTCCCCGGTGAGCGGCGTCGTGCGGCGGCGCGTCGTCGAGAAGGGGGATTGGGTGCCGGTCGGCGGGCTGCTCGCCGTGGTCGCCGACCCCTCCGTGCCGGAGGAGGAGATCGACCGGTTCGTCGAGGAGTTCCAGGCCGGTCTCGTCCCGGCGGAGGAGGACGGGGAGACCGCCGGGGACGGCCCGGAGACCACCGAGGTGGGCGGCCGGACCATCCGGTACATCCGGCGGGGCGAGACCGGCGACCCCGTCGTCCTGGTGCACGGCTTCGGCGGCGACCTCAACAACTGGCTGTTCACCATCCCCGCTCTGGCGGAACGGCACCGCGTCTACGCGCTCGACCTGCCCGGGCACGGCGGTTCCGCGAAGGACGTGGAGCCGGGCGGCCTGGACGCGCTCGCGCAGACGCTGCTCGGCTTCCTGGCGGTGAACGGGATCGACCGGGCGCATCTGGTCGGGCACTCCATGGGCGGGCTGGTGGCCATGGCGGCGGCGCTGCGGGCCCCGCGGCACGCCGCGTCGCTCACCCTGATCGGCAGCGCCGGCTTCGGCACCGAGATGGACGCCGCCTACATCGACGGCTTCGTCGGCGCCGGCAACCGCCGGGAGCTCAAACCCGTGCTGCAACGCCTGTTCGCCGACCCGGAGCTGGTCACCCGCCAGCTCGTCGACGACGTCCTGAGATACAAGCGGCTCGACGGCGTCGACGCGGCGCTCCGGCTGCTGGCCGACCGGTTGTTCCCCGGCGGCGCGCAGCGGCACGTGCTGATCGGCGACGTCGGCGGGCTCGGCCTTCCGACGCTGGTCGTCTGGGGTGACCGCGATCAGGTCATCCCGCCGTCGCACGCGGGGAACGCCCCGGCGGGCGCCCGGGTCAGCGTGCTCGAAGGCGTCGGGCACTCCCCGCACATGGAGCGGGCCAACGACGTCAACCGCCTGCTGGAGGGCTTCCTCACCGGACTCCCCGACCTTTCCGGCACGTGACCCCCGCCGGCGGGGCCCGGCCCTCAGGGGCCCCGCCGGCGGCCCCACCCCATGGACGATCAGGCTTCGTGAGAGGAGTCCAGAGCACGATGAAGGCAGCCAGATTCCACGGTCCGGGTGACATCCGCGTCGAGGAGGTCCCCGAGCCCGAGGTCCGCCCGGGGACGGTGAAGGTACGCGTGGAGTGGTGCGGCATCTGCGGCACCGACCTGCACGAGTATCTGGAGGGCCCGATCCTCATCCCCGCCCCGGGGAGCCCGCACCCGCTCACGGGCGAGGAACCACCGGTGATCATGGGCCACGAGTTCGCCGGCGTCGTCGCCGAGGTCGGGCCGGGCGTCACCGGTCTCGCCGAGGGCGACCGGGTGGCGGTGGAGCCGTACCACACCTGCGGGAAATGCCCCGCCTGCCTGGCGGGCCGGTACAACGTCTGCCGCTCTCTCGGTTTCGTCGGTCTGGCCGGGGGCGGCGGCGGCTTCGCCGAGTACTGCGTCGTGGACGCCACCAGGGCGCACCCGCTCGGCGGGATCCCCACGGATCTCGGCGCCCTCGTCGAGCCGCTCGCCGTCGGCTACCACGCCGTACGGCTGTCCGGCGTGCGGCCCGGCCAGACCGCGGTGGTTTTCGGCTCCGGACCGATCGGGCTGGTCACCACGGCCTGCCTGCGCGCGGCCGGGGCCGGGCGCGTCATCGTCGTCGAACCCGCCGCGGCGCGCAAGGCGAAGGCGCCCGGCGCGGGAGCGGACGTCGTGCTGGACCCGGCCGAGACCGACGTGCCCGCGGCCGTCGCCGACCTGACCGGCGGCGCCGGTGCCGACGTCGCGTTCGAGTGCGCCGGACTCGACGCCGTGCTCGCCCAGGCGATCTCGTCCGTGCGGGCGGGCGGCACGGTGGTGAACGTGGCCATCTGGGGCCATCCGGCGACTCTCCAGATGAACGACCTGGTGATGAAGGAGGTCAGCGTCCTGGGCACGCTCGCCTACTGCGACGACCACCCGGACACGATCCGGCTGCTGGCCGACGGGAAGGTCGACGCGGGGCGGTTCATCACCGCGCGGGTCCCGCTGGACGACATCGTCGACGGGGGGTTCCGCGAACTGATCGGCAACAAGGACGAGCACGTCAAGATCCTCATCCGGCCGTGACCGGGGTCCGTCCCGGCCGGGTGGCCCACTCCGGCTCCGGGCCGGGGCGGCCTGCTTCCCCGGGGCGCGCCGCGTCAGCGCGGCCGTCGCGTGGGTGGGGCGCCGGTGCCCGGCCTCGCCGGGGAGTGCCGCAACCGCTGCAGCAGACGGGCTTCGTGGGCCGCCTGGGCGCACAGACGGTCGTACCGGGCGACGACCGCGGCCCGCCGCGGGTCCGCGGGCGGGAGCAGCCTCAGCAGCCGGGACAGCGCCTCCAGGTCCTCCCGGCCCTCGTCGAGTTCCGTCCAGCGCAGCACGGCCGCCGCGTCACCGCGGTCGATGACCGTCCGCCGGACGGCGGCCGTCAGCTCCTCCCGCTCGTCCCGCACCGCCGGCGCGTCCGACAGCGGCAGCAGGGCACCGCGGTACTCGTCGAGGACGTCCGCGACACGCCCGGTGCCGAGCAGGTTCCGGGCGGTGACGAAGTCCGCCTCGACCGCCGCCGTCAGGCGGTACGGCTTCGCCTCGACGACACCGCCGAGCAACGCGCGCAGGCGGTGCATCTCGGCGCGCACGGTCACCGGGTTCCCCGCGTCCCCGTAGAGGTACGCGGCGAGCTGGTCGGCGGTGAGCCCTTTCGGGTGCAGCGCCAGCATGGCGAGCAACTCGGCGTGCCGCAGTGTCAGCGGCGTGGGCCGCCCGGCGAGTACGGCCATCGGCGGGTCGGCGCCCAGGAAGGTGAGCTTCAGGGTGGGCCGGGACGTCCGGGTGGCGTGTCCCGGTTCCGCGGACCGGACCAGGAAGCCGCCGCGGATCGGTTCGGCCACCGCGAGATCGCCGCTCGGCAGCAGGCATTCGCCGCCTTCCGCCGGGACGTCGAGGCGGCCCTCGACCCATCCCGCGGGCGAGGTGGCGAGAATGCGCCCCGACGCGTTCAGGAGCGCGCCGGGCGCGCCGCGCAACCGGTCGAGATGGACCATGTTCCGCTGGCGGAGCCGCTCGTCGCGTGCGGTCATGCGGATGCGCAGATGCTCCTCGGCGAGCCGGGCCGCCGCGTTGACGAGCGCGGAGGTCGCCGGGTGGATCGTCTGGAACGGCCCGCTGACGTCGACCACCCCGAGGACGGCGCCGGTGTCGGGGTCGTGCACGGGCGCCGCCGCGCACGTCCAGACATGCTGGCCGCTGGCGTAGTGCTCGGAGGCGTAGATCTGCACGGGGCGGTCGATCGCCAGCGCCGTGCCGATCGCGTTGGTGCCCACGGTGTCCTCGGCCCACCGCACGCCCTCGACGAACTGGAAGCGGTCGGCCAGCCGCCGCACGTCCGACTGGCCGTCCATCCACAGCACGTGGCCCTGCACGTCGGTGACGACCATGACGTGCAGGGCCTCCTCGGCGACGCAGAGGAGCGTGGAGCGCAGCAGCGGGAGCACCTGGGCCAGCGGATGCCCCGCCCGCATCTCGTAGACCGTCTTGGCGTCGAACGTGCTCAGCGACCGCGGCCTGTCCGGGTCGAGGCCGGCGCGCAGGCAGCGCTGCCACGACTCGGAGACCACCGGGCGGGGAACCACCGCGGTGCGGTCGCCGTTGAGGACGGCGTGCCTGACCTCGGCGAGAAGGGGGGCGAGGCCCACCGCGTCGGTCGCGATCCGGACGGCGGACAACTGCTGGTCCGAGCCCATCGATACCTCCCCACCTCAGGATGTGATCGAGGCGACACACACAGGCCCCGATCAATCGATGATGGCTTCCCCGTAACCTCGCCGACAAGGCTACGCAACGCGGATGCAACCTTGGCCGGTGTGCCCGGCCTGCCCGGACCCGGTACCGCCACCGCCGGAAACGGGCGCCGGCCGGGGCGCGGCGGGATGGACGCGTCATCGCGGTGACGCGCAGGAAGCCGCGTCCGGTGCCGGGGCGGGGGAGCGGTGGGAGGTCCATGCCTCCCGGTCCGTCCGGAGGACCGTGATCCCGAGCCGGCCCAGGGAGAACGCCCAGAGGAAC
Organism: Streptosporangium fragile; assembly: GCF_039534445.1. Classification (NCBI taxonomy): domain Bacteria; kingdom Bacillati; phylum Actinomycetota; class Actinomycetes; order Streptosporangiales; family Streptosporangiaceae; genus Streptosporangium; species Streptosporangium fragile. The sequence goes on from NZ_BAAAVI010000004.1 coordinate 138,744, forward strand.
GGCAGCACCGGTTGCACTATCGCTATGGCGAGCAGCAGGAAGAACGTTATCCCCAGGTAGAGGGGCACCCATGAGGCCGCGAAGATGAGCGGGACCAACCCGTGGACGATTCTCGCCCGCCACATGCCGATCAGCAGGAGCAGCAAACCCCCGTCGGCGAACAGCATCAGGACCAGGAAGACGTTCTCGAGCAGCGGAGAGCCGCCCGGGGACGCCCCGCCCAACGCGTTCGGCATCAGATCTTCGACCAGGGCGATGGCCAGGGGGACGGCGGTGCCGACGACGGCCAGCCATCCGGCCAGGCGCCAGACCGGCGCTCTGCGGCGCATCAGGTGCAGCAGGCCGAGAATCGCTACGGGCAGCATCAGGCCGCTCACGTAGGACAGCAGGATCACGCCGAGCCCGGCGGGGTCCGGGGGCTCGACCAGGGAGAAGGCCACCGAGGACAGCGCGGTGGCGATCAGCAGTACGCCGGTGCCGACGTGCCGCAGGCCGGCTGCGTTCTTGAGCATGTGTCTTCTCGCTGGCGTGTCCGCGTGCCGTCGCGCGGAACGGTAGATCAGCGCTCTTCGCCGGGGCGTCCGCCCGCGGGTTGATCCGGCGTCCCCACGCGGGTTGATCCACCGTCCTCGGGAGAGCCGGTTCACCGCCCCCCGCGTGAGCCGACCGTGCCCCTCCGCAGGTCGTGCCGTAAGGGGTGTGCCAAAAATCAGGATGGTTGTGTATATTTTCCGTCGTTGAGTCCCATCCGAAGGAGGATTTATCGTGACGGCTTTCCCGCGGGTGCTGTTCGATGAGGCCCACAGCGAGTCGTGGACCATACGGCGGGACGTGGCCGAGACGATGAATCCCGGCCACCCCGACGACAGCAGCTACGCCCGTGCCGCCGAGACCCTGCGCCGCCTCGGCCACACCGTCACCGCGCACACCGGGGGCCCGCTGACCCCGGCCCTGCTCGGCGCGGTCGACGTCTTCGTGGTCGCGCACCCGTCCGCCGAGCACTGGGAGCGCACCACCGGCCTGGGCAGCCCCGTCCTGCCCGTCGAGGAGCTCGACGCGATCGAGGAGTACGTCAGCGAGGGCGGCGGGCTGGTCGTCCTGGCCGAGTACGAGCAGGACAAGTACGGCAGCAACCTCACCGAGCTGCTCGCCCGCTTCGGCGTCGGCGTCGAGCACACCCTCGTCCAGGACCCCCGCAACGCCCACAACGGTGTCGCCTCCTGGGTCCTCGGCGTCCCCGGCGACACCGGCGCCGCCGCCGACACGGCGGGTCAGGACCTCCTCGCGGGAGCCCGCCGCGCCTGCTTCTACCGGTCCGGCGTGCTCACCGCCCCCGGGCACGCGGCCGTGCTGTTCCGCACCTCGCCCACCGCGACCCCCGCGGGCCGCCCGCTGGCGGTGGCCGTACGGCACGGCAGGGGCCGGGTCGTGGTCGTCGCCGACTCCGACCTGTTCGGTGACGACTCGATCGGCGACTACGACCACGCCACGCTCTGGGGCAACCTCGTCACCTGGGTCGCCCGGGTCCCCGCCCCCGGGGCCGCGAAGGGCTCGCCGGAGGCGCGGGCCGCCTTCCAGGGGCTCAAGGACGCGATCGAGCGGCTCAAGCCGCTCCAGGCCAAGGACGGCTCCATCGAGGGCGACCGGAAGGTGGCGGCGGAGCTGGTCTCCGAGATCGCCGACCACGTCGTACGCCTCGCGCCGCGTTTCCCGCACGACGAGGCCTACCTCGCCGCCGTCGTCGCCGACCTGCGCAAGTGGGTCGAGCAGGGCCTGGGCGTGCCCGACTTCCTCGACTCGCTCGACGCCTTCCACCCCGACGCCCAGCGGGTCGACGGTCTGGAGCACCTGGTCGTCTTCCCGATGTACACGCAGAACGGCACGACCTTCCGGTACCTGGAGGCCGTGTGGATCCGGACCGTCTGGCCCGAGTGGCTGGCCGAGCTGGAGCGGACCCGGTACGACAACCCGATGTTCGTGCCGATCGCCTTCGAGGACTTCACCTCCGGCTACGACACCAACTCCGCGGTGCTCTTCCCCGAGACCGTCGCGGTCCGCCAGACCCCGGCCCGCTTCACCTGGGGCGGCATCTTCTGCGACCGCGAGGCCGCCCGCTTCCGCAAGGTCGGCCGCGCCGCCGCCGACACGCTCAAGCTGGCCCTGCCGCCGGACGCGGCCCGGCTGCTGGACTCCCAGGAACTGGCCCAGGACACCTTCGTGCTCTGGGACCTCGTCCACGACCGCACGCACAGCCACGGCGACCTGCCGTTCGACCCCTTCATGATCAAGCAGCGCATGCCGTACTGGCTGTACTCGCTGGAGGAGCTCCGCTGCGACCTGACCGCGTTCGGCGAGGCCGTGAAACTGGAGCGGGAGGGCGTGCCGCACGCCCGCTACGTCCAGCTGGCGATTCTGTTCGACCGGCTGTTCCGCTTCCCGATCACCGGTGACCGGGTCCGCAACTACGACGGCCTGGGCGGCCAGCTGCTCTTCGCCTACCTGCACCGCAACGACGTCGTCCGGTGGACCGACAACCGCCTGAGCGTCGACTGGGACCGGCTCGCCGACGGTGTCGCCGACCTGCGCGCCGAGGTCGAGAAGCTCTACCGGGACGGCATCGACCGCGCCAAGCTCGCCCACTGGCTGGCCGCGCACCAGCTCGTCGCCTCCTACGTCGAGCCGCACCCGGCCTCGGTCTGGGCGCGCGGCGTGGCGGCGCTCCCGACGGAGGGCTTCCCGAAGGCCGTGGTCGACGCGGTGCTGCCCGACGAGTTCCCCCTGAGCATGTTCTACGAGGCCCTGCGCCGTAAGCTCGGCGATGTCGTCGAGTCCACGAAGGGGATCCGGGCATGATCATTCTTGTTGCCGGCGCGGCCGGCCCCGCGGGCCAGGCCGTCGTCCGCCGGTTCACCGGCCAGGGGCACACGGTCATCGGCGTCGACAAGTCCGGCGCGGACGGAACGCTCGCGGTGGACCTCCTCGACGCCGAGGCCGTGCGGAAGCTGGCCGAGGACATCAAGGCCGAGCACGGCCACCTGGACGGGGTCGTGCACCTGGTCGGCGGCTGGCGCGGGTCCAAGACCTTCGCCGAGACGTCGCTGGACGACTGGGCGCTCCTGCACGACCTGCTGATCCGCACCCTCCAGCACGTCACGCTCGCCGTCGAGCCGCTGCTCAAGGCCAGTGAGCGCGGCCGGTTCGCCATCGTCTCGGCGAAGGCGGCCGAGCGGCCGACCCAGGGCAACGCGGCCTACGCCGCGGCCAAGGCCGCCGCGGAGGCCTGGACCCTGGCCTTCGCCGACGCCCTGGAGGGCACCTCCGCCACCGCGAACATCCTGGTCGTCAAGGCGCTGGTGCACGACGGCATGCGTGCCGCGTCCCCGGACAAGACCTTCCCCGGCTTCACCGACGTCGGCGACCTCGCCGCGGCCGTCGAGGCCCTGTGGGACACCGACGCCAACGGCACCCGGGTCGACCTCACCGGCTGACCCGGCGGGCACGACCGGCGCGGTGGACGAGTACGGCCGGTTCGGTGAGCGGACATGACCGGTGCGGCGAGCGAGCGCGGCCGGTAGGGAGAGCGGGCACGGCCGGTTCGGTGAGCGAGCGCGGCCGGCTCGAAGAGCACGACGGCGGCCGGGCGCGGCCCCGGCCGCCGGACGAGGAGAAACACGACGTGACGGACGCGATCCGCAGGCACGACCCGCTGGTGAAGGGCTTCGCCAGCGACAACTACGCCGGGGTCCACCCCGAGATCCTCCAGGCGATCGCACTCGCCAACGGGGGCCACCAGACCGCCTACGGCGACGACGTCTACACCGAGGCGCTGCAGGAGGTCTTCCGGGCGCACTTCGGGCCCACCGCCGAGGCCTGGCCGATGTTCAACGGCACCGGCGCCAACGTGGTCGCGCTCCGCTCGATGACCGCCCACTGGGAGGCGGTGGTGTGCGCCGAGTCGGCCCACATCCACACCGACGAGGGCGGCGCGCCCGAGCGGTCCGCGGGGCTCAAGCTGCTGCCCGTGGCCACCCCGGACGGCAAGCTCACCCCCGAGCTGATCGACCGGCAGGCCTGGGGCTTCGGCGACGAGCACCGGGCCCAGCCCAAGGTGGTCTCGATCACGCAGAGCACCGAGCTGGGCACGCTCTACACGCCCGAGGAGATCAGGGCGGTCTGCGACCACGCCCACGGGCTCGGCATGGTCGTCCACCTGGACGGCGCCCGCGCCACCAACGCCGCCGCGGCGCTGGACGTGCCGTTGCGCGCGTTCACCACGGACGCGGGCGTGGACGTGCTCTCCTTCGGCGGCACGAAGGCCGGTCTGATGTTCGGCGAGGCCGTCGTGGTGCTCAACCCCGACGCCGTGCGCGGCCTGCGCTACCTGCGCAAGAGCGCCATGCAACTGGCCTCCAAGATGCGGTTCGTCTCGGTGCAGTTCGAGGCGCTGCTCGCCGGGGACCTGTGGCTGCGCAACGCCCGCCACGCCAACGCCATGGCCCGGCGGCTGGCCGACGCCGTGCGGGACATCCCCGGCGTGGAGATCCTCCGCCCGGTGCAGGCCAACGCGGTCTTCGTGGTCCTGCCCCGGGACGTCACCGAGCGCCTGCAGAAACGCTTCCGCTTCTACACCTGGAACGAGGCCACCGGCGAGGTCCGCTGGATGACCGCGTTCGACACCACCGAGGCCGACGTGGACGCGTTCGCCGCCGCGGTGGCGGAGGAGATATCCTCGTCGGCATGAGCAAGCACAGTCTGGGTCTGTGGCGGGCCGCCCATCGGCGGACCCGCTAGCCAGTCCCGACTGCGCACCGAAACGGCCGCCGTTCACCGGCGGTCGTTTCCGTTGTGCGCGTACGGCCGGTGCGGGGCGGTCCCTTCCACGAGGAGTGACCATGACCAAGCGCGTCTTCTCGGCCTTCAAGCCGACCGGCCACCTGACGCTCGGCAACCTGCTGGGCGCGATCATGCCCGCCGCCCGGCTCCAGGACGAGGCCGACTGCGTCTACGCCGTCGCCGACCTGCACGCCCTGACGATCAAGCACGACCCCGAGGTCCTGCGCGCCAGAACCCGTGAGGCGGCGGCCCTGCTGCTCGCCTGCGGCCTCGACCGCTCCCTGGTGTACGTCCAGTCGCAGGTGCCCGCGCACACCGAGCTGGCCTACCTGCTGGAGAGCACCGCCCACTTCGGCGAGATGCGGCGGATGATCCAGTTCAGGGAGAAGTCGGCCCGGCAGGAGGAGGTGCGGCTCTCCCTGCTCACCTACCCCGCGCTGATGGCCGCCGACATCCTGCTGCACCGGGCCGACCTCGTGCCCGTGGGGGAGGACCAGCGCCAGCACGTCGAGCTGACCAGGGACCTGGCCCTGCGGTTCAACCACCTCTACGGTGAGACCTTCACCGTGCCCGAGGCGGTGCACCCGCCACTGGCCGCCCGGGTCATGGACCTGACCGCGCCCACCTCGAAGATGGGCAAGTCGGATGGCCCGGCGGCGGGGACGGTCTACCTGCTCGACCCGCCCGCCGACGTCCGCCGGAAGGTCATGCGCGCGGTGACCGACTCGGGGACCGAGGTGCGCTACGACCCCGAGGGCAAGCCCGGGGTCTCCAACCTGCTCACCCTCCTCGCGGTCTGCTCCGGGCAGCCGGTCGAGTCGCTCTCCCACGCCACGTACGGGGCGCTCAAGCGCGAGGCGGCCGAGGCGGTGGTGGAGACGCTGCGGCCCGTCCGGGAGCGGTACGCCGAGCTCTCGTCCGACCAGGGCGAGCTGTCGCGGCTGCTCGCGGCGGGGGCCGCCCGAGCGGTAGAGCGCACCGCCGGCCTGCTGGCGGCGGCCAGGAAGGCGATCGGCCTGCCGTGAAGAGGGCGGGCCGTCACGGGCAGGGCGGCCGGACCTGAGGCGGAGCGGCGGAGGGGAGGAGACCGGCCGGGGTCAGTTCTTGTGGCCGGTCTCCTTCTCGTACGCGGTGAGCTGCTGTTCGAGGGCCTTCATCAGCTCGAACACCTGGCTCGGCGGGATGCGGATGCGGCTGACGATCCGGGTCGGCACGCTCACGAAGTGCTGGCCGGAGGACGGGTCGTTGGCCAGCTGGGGAGGTCTGGTGATCACCGCGAAGTCGAGGACGAAACCATCCTCGGTGTGCCAGACAGAGGCGAAGTTGGCATACTGCCCCATTTCCACTTCGGCGGAGATGCTCACCTCCAGCCGGTTCTCCGGCTCGTCGTTCACCATTCCTCTTCCTCCGGCCAGGTCGGCTCCAGGCTGCCCTGGCCGGTAACCGGCCGCGCAGGGATGCGCCGTCGCTGTCTGTCAGTCGCTGTCACAGGATGGAGGGCAGCGGCTGCCCGCCGCGCTGCCGCAACATGTCGGTCATCAGGTTGATCTCTCCCGTCTGGCCGTTGGCGATGTGCTTGGCCATGGTGGCCACCTCGTCGCGATCGGACAGTCTCAGCAGACCCTGCGCCATCTGCACGCCGCCCTCGTGATGGCGGATCATGAGCTGCAGGAAGAGGATCTCCTGGTCTTCGCCCTTCGCCGAACGAAGCCTGGTGAGCTCGTCGTCGCTGGCCATACCGGGCATCGTCGTGGGCGCCCCGGCCGTTACGGCGTGGCCGCCGTGACCGGCCATCCACGCCATGGGCGGCCGTTCCGTCGACTGGTTCAGCCCCCACTGCTGCAACCAGCCCATGAAGATACCGCGCTGGGCCGTCTGCGTGACGATGATGTCGTAGGTCAGCGTCCGGATCGCCTCGTCCTCGCTGCCGTCCCTGGCGATGAAGGCCATCTCGACGGCCTGTGCGTGGTGGACGGCCATATCGCGCGCGAAACCCGCCTCCGGCGAGGCGTCGGTCGGGGCCGTGGTCCTGCCGACGATCACCAGCAGGACGCCCACCAGCGCGAGGCACCCCAGCAGCACGCCGAGCACGAAGCGATGCCGAGGCTTGGGCGGATCTTCGACGGGAGTTTCCATGGCCTGCCCAGAGTACCCACTATCAGGAATCGTCGCGGTATCACGCATTGTCAATTGCTTATTCTCCACATACGCCGGCAGGGCATAGGCTGACCCGGAGGTATCCGCCGGCTGGAGGGTCGATGTCCAAGGAGAAGACGCAGGCGAGGCGAGACCATCTCGCCCGGATGCGCGCGGAGCAGAAGCGCAAGGAACGCCGGGTCGCGTTCCTGATGTGGGGCGTGGGAGGCGTCGTCATCGCGCTGCTGATCGGCGCCGTCGGCTTCTACCTGGTCAAGGAGCAGGCGCCGGTCTCTCTCGCCGCCGTCACCACCGCGAAGTACCCCGCCGCCGAACACGTCCAGACGAAGATCTCCTATAAGGAGAACCCGCCGCTCGGCGGCCCGCACCACCCGGCCTGGCAGAACTGCGGCATCTACGACCAGCCGATCAACAACGAGAACGCCGTCCACTCGCTGGAGCACGGCGCCGTGTGGATCACCTACCAGCCCGACCTGCCCAAGGATCAGGTCGACAGGCTGAAGGAGCTGGCCTCCGCCGACTACATGCTCCTGAGCCCGTACCCGGGGCTGCCCGCCAAGATCGTGGTCAGCTCCTGGAACAACCAGCTCAAGCTCGACAACGCCGACGACCCGCGCCTGCCCAGGTTCATCAGCAAGTACAAGAACGGGCCGGACACCCCCGAGCTGGGCGCGTCCTGCGACGGTGCGGTGAGCACCACCACGGCCGAGGCCCCGATCCCGGCCGCGCCGAGCACGTCGCCGAGCCAGAGCCCGGCCGCCACCGAGACGCCCTCGGCCGGCAGCAGCCCGACTCCCTGACGGCTCTCCCGGGCCTGACGGGGCCGTCGGCTCCCGTCAGGCCAGCACGTTCTCCAGGGGCACCGCCTCCAGCCCGTGGGCCTCGGCCACGGGCCGGTTGGTCAGGTGCCCCTCGTGCGTGTTCAGGCCCAGGGCCAGCGCCGGGTCGCCCCGCAGCGCCTCGCGCCAGCCCAGGTCGGCGATCGCGAGGGCGTAGGGGACGGTCACGTTGGTCAGCGCGTACGTCGAGGTGTGCGGGACCGCGCCGGGCATGTTGGCCACGCAGTAGAACACCGAGTCGTGCACCCGGTAGACCGGATCGTCGTGGGTGGTGGGGCGGGAGTCCTCGAAGCAGCCGCCCTGGTCGATGGAGATGTCCACCAGCACCGAGCCGGGCTTCATGCGCGAGACCAGCTCGTTGCTGACCAGCTTGGGAGCCTTCGCGCCCGGCACCAGCACCGCGCCGATGACCAGGTCCGCGGCCACGACCGCCCGCTCGATCTCGTACGTGTTCGAGGCGACGGTCTTGCAGTGGCCCTGGTAGATCACGTCCGCCTGGCGGAGCCTGTCGATGTTGCGGTCGAGCAGCAGCACCTCCGCCTGCATGCCCAGCGCGATGACGGCCGCGTTCATGCCGGAGACCCCGGCGCCGATCACGACCACGTTGGCCGCGTGCACGCCGGACACGCCGCCCATCAGCACACCCCGCCCGCCCCCCTGGCGCATCAGGTGGTACGCCCCCACCTGGGGTGCGAGCCGCCCGGCCACCTCGGACATCGGGGCCAGCAGCGGCAGGAAGCCGTTGGCGGTCTGCACGGTCTCGTAGGCGATGCCGGTGACGCCCGAGCCGAGCAGGGCCTCGGTGCAGGCCCGCGACGCGGCCAGGTGCAGGTAGGTGAAGAGCACCTGTCCCTTGCGCATCCGGTGGTACTCCTCGGCGACCGGCTCCTTGACCTTCAGGACCAGGTCGCCCGCGGCCCACACGTCGTCGGCGGAGTCGAGGATGGTCGCCCCGACGCTCCGGAAGTCGGCGTCGGGGATCGACGACCCCACTCCGGCGTCCTTCTCGATGAAGACCTGATGACCGTGCCTGACGAACTCATGGGCCCCGGCGGGAGTGAGAGCCACGCGGTACTCATGGCTCTTGACCTCGCGGGGAACTGCGATCTTCACGGCTCCTCCAGGGTGCGCGCCTGTCCTCTTCTCACTGTGCGTTCCCGGAAAGGCGGTCACCACGCGCAAGGTGCCAGGAATCCGCCAGGGTTGGTGACAGGCTGTCAAGAATCCCGGGGAGGCCGGGTTTCCGGACAGGTCTTGACTTCCGGGTTACCGGCTCCTTGCCCTGATCGATAGGCTCACCGCGACAAGTGTGAGCATTGCGGGGATGTGACGATGGGCAAGCACGCGGGGCCGGGTAGGCCCTCCGGGCCGCAGGGGCTTCAGGCCGGGTCTCCTGACCCGTTCGCCGGGTCGCCGGGTCCCGGTCCCGCTCTCCGCGCCCGCGCTCCCTTCGAGCCGTCGGAGAGCACGGCCGAAACCTTCCCCGGCCCCGGCGGTCCTCCCGGTCCCGGCGGCCCCGGTGCCGCTCCCGGCTCCGGCACCTTCCCCGGTCCCGGTGGTCCGGGTGGTCTCAACGGTCCCGGTGGTCTCAACGGTCCGGGCCGGCCCGGCGGTCCCGCGGGGCCTGGTGGTCCGGGCGGTCCTGGAGGCCCCGGTGGTCACGCCCCCGCGGGGGCGGAGCCCGGCGCCGGCGGACCCGGCCGAGGCGGTCGCGTGGGGGAGGGCCCCGGCGGGACGGGTCCCGGAGCGCAGGGGCCGGGCGCTCCTGCCGGGCCGGGTCCCGGGGCGCAGGGAGCGGGACGGCCGGGGAGCGGCGGGCAGCCGCCCGGGGCGCAGGGAACCGGGACGCCCGGGTATCCCCAGGCGAGCCGGGCCACCACCGTGATCCTGGTGATCGCCCTGGTCGTCGTCGTGCTCATCACCGGTGTGCTCGGCACCATCGCGGTGCTCATGACCCGCAACCCCGACATGCCTCTCGGCGGCAAGCCGCCCAGCCGGCTGGCGGTCCCCATCCACTTCGCCCCGGTGACCGAGGCGAAGCCGGGGCCCTGCACGGCTCCCGACACCTACCCCGACGACCTGGGGCAGACCTGCTACACGGTCGCCGCCGGGGTCACCGTGAACGCGGTGTGGAAGATCGAGGCCGTCCAGGAGAAGAGCGGCGCCTACTCGGTAAGGATCGCCTTCGCCCCCGCCTTCCGCGAGCAGATCAGCGACCTGACCGAGGAGGCGGTCAAGCAGCAGGATCCGGTCAGGCAGCAGATCGCGATCGTCGTGGGGCAGAAGGTGGTGGCGGCGCCCCGGGTCGTCCAGGCGATCACCGACGACAGCCTCAGCATCGCGGGTGCTCTCACCAAGGAGCAGGCGGACGCCATGGTCGCGCGGTTGCGCGCCTCGGACGGCACCGCGAGCGCGCCGCCGGGCGGTACGCAGCCCAGCTCGTCGATCTTCACCCCGTCGGACCCCGCCCAGCCCGGGGGGACCCAGCCGACAGGCGGGACCCAGCCCGGGACCGGGACTCAGCCGAACACCGGCACCGGCACCCAGCCCAGCACCGGGACCGGCACTCAGCCGAACACCGGCACCGGCACCCAGCCCAGCACCGGGATCGGGACTCAGCCGAACACCGGCACCGGTGCGCAGCCCAGCACCGGGACCGGCACTCAGCCGAACACCGGGACCGGAACCCAGCCGACGGGCGGGGCCCGGCCGACGGCGGGGGGCCGGTCGGCCGCCGACCCCGACGCGCCGATCGCCCCGGCCAGGGGCGACCTCGACCCCCAGTACCGCACCTGCAGGGCCGCCGTCGCCGACGGCTACGGTCCCTACTACCGGGACACCCACGAGGAGTACAACTGGTACATCGACGCGGACAAGGACGGAGTCGCCTGCGACCGCTAGCGGTCCGGCACGGGGTCCGGACCCGGGCCCCGCGGGCGACCCCGCCCCCGGGACTTCCGGGGGCGGCTTCACCTCGGGGTTTCCGGGCGGCTCAGGTGACCAGCGCCTCGACGCCCTCGATGGCGAAGTAGAGCGTGAAGATCGCCGTGACCACCCAGAGCAGCCACGGGATCCGCCCGGCCCGCCCCATCGCCGCCTGGATGAGGGTGTAGGAGATCACCCCCGCGCCCACGCCGTTGGTGATGCTGTAGGTGAACGGCATCAGGGCGATCGTCAGGAACGCGGGGATCGCCAGGGCCAGATCGTCCCAGGGGACGTTCTTGACCTGCGTCATCATCAGCGCGCCGACCAGCACCAGCGCGGGGGCCGCCGCCGCGGCCGGGACGACCGAGGCGAGCGGCGTGAACAGCAGCGTCAGCGAGAACATGGCGCCGGTGACGACGGCGGCCAGGCCGGTCCGCGCTCCCTCGCCGACCCCGGCCGCCGACTCCACGAACACCGTGTTGGCCGAGGAACTGGTGAATCCGCCCAGCGCCCCCGCCACGCCGTCCACGGTCAGGATGGCGCCCAGCCGGGGCACCCGGCCCTGCTCGTCCACCAGCCCCGCCTCGTCGCTCACCCCGATGATGGTGCCCATCGCGTCGAAGAACCCCGACAGCACGAGGGTGAACAGCACGACCGTCGCCGTGATCGCCCCGGCGCGGGCGAACCCGCCGAACACGTCCACCTGGCCGACCAGCCCGAAGTCCGGCGCCGCGACGATCGCCTCGGGCACCCGGGGCACCACGACCCCCCAGCTCTCCGGCTTGACCGTGGCGACCGTGTTGACCAGCACCGCCAGTGCCGCGGTCACCACGATGCCGATCAGGATCGCCCCCCGGACCCGGCGCACGTACAGGACGATCATCAGCAGCAGGCCCACGCAGAACAGCACCACCGGCCAGCCCACCAGGTGCCCGGTGGCGCCGAGCTGCACCGGGGAGCCCGTGCCCCGCCCGACGAATCCGGCGTCCACCAGCCCGATCAGCGCGATGAACAGGCCGATGCCCACGCTGATGGCGTGCTTGAGCGCCAGCGGGATGGAGTTCATGATGATCTGCCGCAGTCCCGAGACGGCCAGCAGCACGATGACCAGTCCCTCCAGCACGACCAGGCCCATCGCCTGCGCCCAGGTCATGTACGGCGCGGCCTGGTAGCCGACCACCGCGTTCAGCCCCAGCCCCGCCGCGACCCCGAACGGCGCGTTGCCCACCAGGCCTATCAGCAGCGTGCTCACCGCCGCCGCGAGGATGGTCGACGTGGTGAGCTGCGAGATCGAGAGCTTCGCCCCGGTGACGTCGACCGCCCTGCCCAGGATGATCGGGTTGAGCAGGATGATGTAGGCCATCGCCATGAAGGTGGTGAGGCCGCCGCGGATCTCGCGGCCGACCGTCGTTCCCCGTGCCGACAGCTCGAAGAATCGATCCACGGCTCCCCCTCTCGGACCGGGGGGATGGTCGGTTCCTACCCCTTCAGTGCGATGTCATGGGGACGGATCGGTACGCGGGTCAGCGGCAGGCCGGTGGCGGCCCGGACGGCCGCGGCCACGGCCGGGGTGGACGAGAGCGTCGGGGGCTCGCCCGCGCCGCGCAGGCCGTACGGGGCGTGCGGGTCGGGATGTTCCCGGATCGACACCCGTACGGGCGGCATGTCGAGGATGGTGGGGATCAGGTAGTCGGTGAACGACGGGTTGAGCACCCGCCCGTCGCGGACCTGGATCTCCTCCATCAGCGCCAGCCCCAGCCCCTGCGCGGAGCCGCCGTGGATCTGCCCCTCCAGCGCGGACAGGTTCAGCACCCTCCCCACGTCCTGGACTGCGGCCAGCTCCACCACCTTGACCAGGCCCAGCTCCACGTCCACGTCCACGACCGCGCGGTGCACGCACAGCGCGAGCTGCGTGTGCGAGTCGCCCTGCCCGGCGACCGGGTCCATCGGGAAGGTCGGCCGGTGCCGGTACTCCCTGGTCTCCTCCACGGACCCTGCCCGCTCCAGCGCCTCCACCAGCGACGACCCGTCGGCCCGCAGCGCGTCCAGCCGTTCGCGCACGGCCTCGCAGGCCGCCTTGACCGCGCCGCCGGTGACGTACGACTGCCGGGAGGCCGACGACGAGCCCGCCGACCCGACCGAGGTGTCGGCCTGCGCGACCGTCACCGCGTCGATGCCGAGCTCGGTCCTGGCGATCTGCGCCTGGATCGTCACCAGGCCCTGGCCCACCTCGGCCGCCGCGGTGTGCACCAGGACGTGCGGTTCGCCGCCGAGCAGTTCCACCCTGACCCTGGCGGTGGAGTAGTCGTCGAAGCCCTCGGAGAAGCAGATGTTCTTGATACCGACGCCGTAGCCGACGCCCCGCCGCACGCCCTCGCCGTGGGTGGTCTGCGACACGCCGCCGGGCAGGTCCAGCAGGCCGAGCCCTCCGGGGCCGTCCCAGGCGTCCGTGCCGTCCGCGCCGCCCCGGCCGTTTCGGACGTCCGGGCCGTCGGGGTCCTCCGGCAGGGGCATGGCGGCGAGCTCCCGCAGCATCTCGGCCAGCGGCGCCGGGGAGTCGATCACCTGCCCGGTGACCAGCGTCGACCCCTGCGAGACCGCGTTGCGCACGCGGACCTCGACCGGGGAGAGCCCGCACGCCTCGGCCAGCCGGTCCATCTGGGACTCGTAGGCGAAGCACGCCTGGACCGCGCCGAAGCCGCGCATCGCGCCGCACGGCGGGTTGTTGGTGTAGACGCCGTACGCGTCGATCCGGACGTTGTCCACCTCGTACGGGCCCACCCCCAGCGAGGCGGCGTTGCCGACCACGGCGGGGGAGGTGGAGCAGTAGGCGCCGCCGTCCAGCAGGATCTCCGCCTTGACGTAGACGAGCCTGCCCTCGCGGGTGGCGCCGTGCTCGTAGCGCATCCGGGCCGGGTGCCGGTGCACGTGGCCGTGGAAGGACTCCTCGCGACTGTAGACGATCTTCACGGGCCGGCCCGTGCGCAGGGCCAGCATGCACGCGTGGACCTGCATGGACAGGTCCTCGCGGGCGCCGAACGCGCCGCCCACGCCGGCCAGGGAGAGCCGCACCTTCTCCTCGGGCAGGCCGAGGCACGGGGCGATCTGGCCGCGGTCGACGTGCAGCCACTGGGTGGCGATGTACAGGTCCACCCCGCCGTCCTCGGCGGGGACGGCCAGCCCCGACTCCGGGCCGAGGAAGGCCTGGTCCTGCATGCCGACCTCGTACTCGCCGGTGACGACCACCGGCGCCTCGAAACGGGAGCCGACGCGGACCGGCTGGTGGCGCAGCACGTTGCCGTGCTCGTGCACCGCCGGGCAGGAGGGGTCGAAGGCGGCCCGGCGCGGGTCGGTGACGGCCTCGCGGACCTCGTACTCCACGACGATCGCCGCGGCCGCTCGGCGGGCACGTTCGGGGTGGTCGGCGGCCACCAGCGCGACCGGCTCTCCCTGGTAGCGGACCTGGTCGACGGCGAGCACCGGCTGGTCCCTGCGGTCCAGGCCGTAGAACTTCTCGCCCGGCACGTCCTCGTGGGTGAGCACCGCGTACACGCCCGGCATGGCCAGCGCGGGCCCGATGTCGATCGAGCGGATCCACGCCGAGGGGTGCGGGCTGCGGAGGGTCACCCCCCAGATCATGTCCGCCAGGTACAGGTCGGAGGAGTAGGCGAACTCGCCCGTCACCTTCAGCGTCCCGTCGGGGCGCAGCACGCTCTCGCCGATGCCCCGGCTCGGCCGTGTCTCGATGCCGCTCACCACAGCAGTACATCAGCCCAGTTCAGGAGGGGGAATGGCAGACACGGCGCAAGCCGGGACGGGGCCGTGGGCAAATCTTGCGGCACCACCCGGCTGTCCCCGGCGGGCGCCGCCGCCCAGTCGTCTTTCAGCGGGCGTGGGTGCCGTCCGCCGTCGTGACGGGCTCTCCCCGGGCGGCCAGGATGGCCGCCTCCTCCACGGACAGCGGCTCCTTCAGCTCCTCGTTCCCCGTCGCCCGGACGGCGGCGACGGCACGCGCCAGGTGGGCCGAGGCCCGGTCGAGGTCGCCGAGCAGCCGGGCGGAACGGGCCAGACCGAGCAGCTGGTACGGTTCGGCGACGCTCACGTTCCCGGCCCGCGCGCAGGAGAGCCCGGCCTCGAACCAGGAGTAGGCCGAGGCGGCGTCTCCCAGGTCGAGATGGATCTCGCCGAGCCTTTCGCATCGGAGGTGAGAAGGAGAGGGGCGGCGTCGAGTTCGACGTCCGCCGGCACCGTGGGGTAGTGGGTCAGTTTCAGAGCCAGGCGGGCGGTCGCCACGTACGAGCCCAGCGCCCGGTCCAGGGCGGCGGTGCGGTCCTGCTCCGTCTCGTGCAGCGCGGTCTGCTCGGCCGCGAACAGTCGCACCAGGTCGTGCAGCCGGTATCTCCCCGCCTCGTGTTCCTCCGCGAGGTGCGCGTCGACCAGTCGCTCCATCGCGCGTTCCGCCGCCTCCGCTCGTCGTCCAGCCGCCCCACCAGGTCGGCCACGCTCCATCGCGGCCGCTTCGCCAGCCGGGCCCCCGCGATGCCCACGGCCAGCGGCAGGCCCCCGCAGAGGTCGATCAGGCGCGTCGTCGCCCGGACGTCCGCCGCGGCCCGCTCGGCTCCGATGAGGTTCGCGAGCATCGCGGCGGACTCGGCCCGCCGCATCCCGGTGATCGGCACGTGGGCGCCGTCGTCGAGCAGCGCGAGGCTCTCCCGGCTGGTCGCCAGGATCGCGTTGCCCACCGGCACCGAGAGCAGCGGGCGGATCTGGGCGAGGTCGGCGGCGTCGTCCAGCACGACGAGGATCTCGCGGCCGTCGAGCCTGCTGCGCCACATGGCGGCGGCCTCGTCGACGTCGGTGGGGACGGCCCGCGGGGGCGTGCCGAGATCGCGCAGGAACCTGGTGATCACCTCGATCGGTTCGAGCCGCCTGATGCCCGGGGTCGCCCCGCGCAGGTTCGCGTAGAGCTGCCCGCCGGGGAAGCGGTCGCGGACCAGGTGGGCGTCCCGGACCGCCAGGGTGGACTTGCCGGAGCCGGGCGCGCCGGTGACCGCGACCACGTGGCGGGGCGGGCCGCCGTCCGCGGGGGAGAGCAGCGCCCTCAACCGGGCCAGTTCCTCTGCGCGCCCGACGAAGCCGACGGGGTCGCGCGGCAGCTGGCGGGGCACCTCCTCCGGTGCCGCCACGCGGTGCCCCGCGGGCCGTGACGGCTCCGGGGCCGGTGAGACCGGGGGTACGGGCGGGCCCGGCAACGGGGCGGCGCGCAGGATCAGCTCGTGGCACCGCCGCAGGCTCTCGTGCGGCTCGATGCCGAGCTCGGCCATGAGCAGCCGCCGGGTCTCCTGGTAGACGTCCAGCGCCTCGGCCTGCCGGCCGCAGCGGTAGAGCGCGACCATGTACAGCTCGCGGAGCCGTTCCCGCAGCGGATGCTCGGGGATCACGGCGAACAGCAGGGCGGCGGCCTCCTGGGGCCGCCCGAGCAGGAGCAGCAGGTCCGCGCGCAGCTCCAGGGCCGACAGGTGGAGCCCGCCCAGCCGCTCGCGCTCGAACTCGGCGAACGGGCCGGGGACCCCGCTCAGGCACGGCCCCCGCCACAGCTCCAGCGCGCCGTCCACGGAACGGAGGGCGGCCTCGTACGAGGCGTCCGCGTGCGACCTCCGGGCCCGGTCGAGACGGCGTTCGAACAGCAGGGCGTCCACCCGCTCGGGCGCGAGCCGCAACGCGTACCCGCCGGGGGCGGACACCAACAGCCGCGGAGGTCTCCGCGGGTCCCGGTCCGGCTCCAGCACCCGCCGCAGTCCGGAGACGTACGTGTAAATACTCTGCCCCGCCGTCTTCGGCGGGTTTTCCCCCCACACCCCGTCGATCAGCCGGTCCTTGGCGACCACCTGCCCGGCGTTGACCGCGAGGATGCAGAGGACCGCCTGCCGCCGGGGCTCTCCCGGATCGAGTGCCCGCGAGCCCCTCCGGCTGCTCACCGGTCCCAGGAGGTCGAGGTGCAAATCGTCTTCCTGCGATTCGGCGCCTATCACGACGGTGGCTCCGGTCTCATCCACAAGGCCTCCACACGCGGTCGGGCAGGGCGTGGCGAAGTCGCGGGGAATGAGTTTATCCGATGGATTACGGCTGGATTTTCCGGATGCTTTCCCCGGCGCGCGTCCGGCGGTGCGCGGCGGGCGGTGAACCTTTCCGGAGCTCCGGCCGCGAAGGGTTTCCGATAACGCGGACCGGAAGTCGGAACCTCCATTCATGGGGGGGCGGCTCCCCGGAATTCCTTCCGAGCCGGTCAGATGATTCCCGCTTTCGCGGCCCGGATGCCCGCCTGGAACCTGCTCTGCGCCCCGATGCGCTCCATCGCGTTGGCCATGTGCCGGCGCACGGTACGGGACGTCAGGCCGAGATGGCGGCCGACCACCTCGTCCGTCAGGCCCTCCGCGCACATCCTCAGCACGATCCTCTCCCGGCGTGTCAGGGAGGGGAGGAGGTCCGGCCCGCCGGGTCGCGGTTCGGCGTGCGCCCAGACGCGCTCGAACAGGTCGTTCAGCAGCGTGACCAGCGCGGGCTCGCGCACCGCCGTCGCCCGTGCCACGTGGCCGGTCGCCGCGATGCGGTCGTCGACGACCAGGAGGCTCTCGGAGATCAGCGGATCGACCCGCAGTTCCACCGCCTCCGGGAGACCGGCGGCGGAGAGCGGAGAACCGGCGACGACCCGCGTCCGCACGCCCGGCCGGACGGTGATCGAACCGAGAAACCGGGTGAGCGCGATGTCGTCTCCGGAGGTCAGGAGGAACGCGGATATGCTCCGGCTCGCGGACGAGCAGAGGGTTTCGAAGTCGTACCGGATCCGATGGCTCTCCCGTGCCGCGAGAGAAGCCGGAGAAAAGTAGGTGGTCATGTGCCCCCGTCCTGTCGCCCCGGTTCGCAGTGACGCGGTGATCGCCCCGCCCGGCTACCAGTGCTCTGAGCTGAAGAAACGGCATGACCGATGGGGCCCCGCACTTTATGGATCGCTCCGAAATATCCGTTTGTTTCGGGACATTCGCTGTCACTGTCACAGGAGGTCCTAGAGGTCATCTAGAGACACGTCGTGCTGCCGTACGCGTGGCGTGCGTTCGGGTGCCGCGTGATGTCCAGGGTGACGGCCGTGCCTTCCGGGGCGGGACGGCTCGTGCGGTGTCCGGCGGGAGTGCGGGGCGGGCGTGCCCCGGAGCCGCCGGGAGGCGGACTGACCGGTTTAGGAAATCGCCTTGATGCCGGACGGAAGCGATGGCTTCGTAGAACCGTGGCCGATGTGGGAGTGCCCCCGCGGGGGGAAGTGGGAGTCGCCGGTTCGTCGCCTCGCGTGCCGTGCGTCCTTCGCCTGCCGTCCGGTCGCGCCCTGCCGCGGCTCCGAGATCATCGCGGTCCGGCGCGGGCATTCGGCGTGTCCACGGGCCCCACCCCGTGGAACGCCTGCCGTTCATGCCCGCACGGTCCGTGCGGGCTCCGCGTGGCGGAGCGGCTGCTGCGGATGTCCCTCACACCGGTGGGTGAGGAGGATTCGGTCTGCTCTCGATCCCGCGGACGGGCTGAGTCACCGATCAGTCCGGGAAGCCCCAGCCCAGGCCAGACTGGACGTCGTAGTTCAAAGAATACTTACCGCGGTCCTTTGGAGGGGCAGACGAATCAGCGTTCGCGGTCGTAACATTGCCAGTGACGGCAAAAATAGCCGCAAATAGCACGGCGAGGGCAGACGAGGCAAGGCGTCGGCACACGGGGAGACTCCTGTCGTAGGTTCTGCTGCTCAAATATTATCTTTCAAGGGGCAACGTGACTGGTCAAGACTTGGTCGGGCAGCGCATCAAGGCCGTCCGTCGGCAACGTGGCCTGTCCCAGGCGCAGCTGGCTCATCCTGAGCTGTCGGACAGTTACGTGTCCCTCATCGAGAGCGGCAAGCGTACTCCGACGCCCGCCGTGCTGGAGCTGCTGGCCGAGAAGCTCGACTGCTCCCTGACCTATCTGATCAACGGCGTGACGGCCGAGCAGATGCAGGAGATCGAGCGCGCGCTCAGTTACGCGCAGCTGGCCATGGAGAACGGTGAGGTCGCCGAGGCCCGCACGCGCTACGCCGAGCTCCTCGCCGACGGCGGCCTGGCGGGCCTGCCCCAGCTGTGGCAGGACGCCGAGTACGGCCTGGCCCTGGCGACCGAGGCCTGCGGCGACCTGGACGAGGCGATCGCGCTGCTCGACAGGCTGTGTGAGAACGATGCGGCGACAATGTCGCCCGAGCGCCGTATCGCGGCCGCCGTGGCCCTGTCGCGGTGCCACCGCGAGCAGGGCGATCTGGCCAGGGCGGTGCACGTCCCCGAGCAGATCCTCGGCGGCCCGGTCCGGCCGGCCTGGACCGATGGCCTGGTCCGGTTGGGCGGCCAGCTTCTCGCCGCGTACGTCAGCCGCGGCGACCTGCTCCGGGCCCGCCAGTTCTCCGCCGAGCTGCTCGCCGCCGCCGAGACTCTCGGCTCGCCCCTGTCGCTCACCCTGGCGCACTGGGGCGCCGCGATCGTCGCCGTCGAGAGCGGCCAGGCCGACGAGGCGGTCGCGCACGTCGAGCGGGCCATGGCCATCCAGTCCGAGTACAGCGACCCGCGTCGGCTGGCCCGGCTGCGCGGCGACTACGCCCAGGTCATGCTGACCGTGCGGCCCATGCAGGCGGAGGCCTGGTGCGACGTGCTGCTCAAGGTGGAGAGCGAGCTGGCCGAGAGTTCGGCCAACCCGATGGACAAGATGCGCTGCGCGATGAACCTCGCCCGGGTGGAACTGCTCCTCGCCCGGCCCGAGCAGGCCACGGAGCGCATGCGCTTCGTCTGCGACCTGCTTGACGGCATGCCGCAGGCGATGCGGGCCGAGGCCCGGCTGCTGTACGGCGAGGCCCTCGCCGAGCTGGGCATGCGGGAGCAGGCCTCGCAGGAGCTCATGGCCGGTGAGGAGTGCCTTGAGCAGGCGCCGGTCACCCGCTACACCGCGCACGCCTGGCTGACCGCCGCGCGGGTCCTGGAGCGCATCGACGAGAAGGACAGGAGCATCGACGCCTACAAAAGAGCACTGGCCTGCGTCGGGTTGTAGCCGGGCGCCGACCGGGACGGGGAGGTCGAGACCGCGGGGTGGCGTCGGTAGCCTTGTGGTTGCCATGAAGACTTCCCCAGTCGCGGTCGTCCTCGCGATTCTCGCCGCCTTCGTCCTCGGCACGGCCTTCGCCTCGCCCGCCCTCGCCCACGACCGGCTCAAGAGCAGCGATCCCGCAGAGGGCGCCGAGGTCGAGAGCCTGAGCGAGGTGAAGCTGACGTTCACCGCCTCGGTGCGTTTCCCGAATGTCGTCGTCCGCTCCGGGGACGACTCCTGGCAGGAGGGCAAGGCCGTCACCGACGGCCCGGTGGTGACCCAGAAGGTGCGCGAGGGTCTCCCGCCCGGCAAGTACGTCATCGCCTACCGGGTGGTCTCCTCCGACGGCCACCCGATCGAGGGCGAGATCCCCTTCACCCTGCTGGGCTCGGCCACGGAGTCGCCGTCGCCGGCCGCCTCGGAGTCCGCCCCGGCCACCGAGAGCCCGGCCGCCACCGCCCCGGTCGAGAATCCCGCCGCCGGGAGCACGCCGGTCGCCACGATCAGCCCGGCCCCCGCGGCCCGGGGCGCGGACGAGCCCAGCTCCTCCGGCGGCATCCCCGGCTGGGCGTGGATCATCGTCGGCGGCCTGACCGGCGTCGGCATCGGGCTGTTCTTCAGCATGCGCGCCAAGAAGCAGCCATGAGCAAGGTCGCGCAGCCCACGCGGGCGGAGGCGGGCGGCACCGGCCGGGCGGTGAAGCTCGCCGTGGCGGGCGGGGCCGCGGCGGTCGCCGCGCTGGTGATCGCCATGATCGCCGGAGGCGCCGCCACCCCGCGCATCATCCCCGGCCTGCCCGACCAGGGCGCGTTCACCCGCTGGGGGCTGCCGTTGTCGAAGCTCGCGATGGATGTCGCGGGCGTGCTCACCGTCGGCGTGCTGCTGGCCGCCGCCTTCCTGCTCCCCAACGACAAGGGCCTGCTCGGCAAGCCGGCCCTCGGCTACGTCAAGGTCGCCTCCTGGACCGCCCTCGCGTGGGCCGGGGCCGCCGCCGCGACGATGGTCTTCAGCCTCTCCGACGCGCTCGGGCTGCCCGTCGCCGACGTGCTCGGCGGCAACGAGCTCACCAGCTTCGCCAGCCAGGTGTCCCAGGGCATCGCCCTCACCCTGGTCGTGCTGTTCGCGGTGGCCATCGCGCTCTTCGCCCGCGGGGCCATCACCGCGGGCGCGGCCGCGGGGCTCCTGGTCCTCGCCCTGGTCACCATGCTCCCGCCGGCGCTGACCGGTCACTCCTCCTCCTCGCCCAACCACGATCTGGCCACCACCGGCGTCGCCGTCCACCTGGTGGTCCTCGCCCTGTGGGTGGGCGGGCTCGTGGCGCTCTGCGCCCATGCGCTGGGCCGCCGGCCGCACCTGGAGATCGCCGCCGCCCGGTTCTCCGCGATGGCCCTGTGGTGCTTCGCCGGGGTGGGACTGTCCGGCCTGTTCAGCGTCATGGCCAGGCTCGCCTCGGTCTCCGAGCTCTTCACCTCCGCCTACGGCCTGCTGCTGCTGGCCAAGACCGCAGCGTTCGCGCTGCTCGGCGCCGCGGGCTGGTGGCACCGCAGGCGCACCATGCCGCTGCTCGCCGCGGGAGGCGCCGGCACGTTCGTCCGCTTCGCCACCGGTGAGATCGTCGTCATGTTCGCGGCCATCGGGCTGGCCGTCGCGCTGTCCCGGACCGCGCCGCCCCCGGCGGTGCTCCCGGTCGACCGGGCCTTCGAGCTGCTCGGCTACACCATGCCGCCGGAGATCTCCCTGGCCAACCTGGTCTCGCTGTGGTGGTTCGACCTGTTCTCCGGCACGCTGATCGCCCTGCTGGGCGGCCTCTACCTCGCCGGTGTCGTACGGCTCAGGCGACGCGGCGACTCCTGGCCGGCGGGCCGCACCGCCGCCTGGTTCACCGGTGTGCTGATCCTGCTGATCGCCACCCAGAGCGGCGTCGCCCGCTACGCCAAGGTGCTGTTCAGCGTGCACATGGCCGAGCACATGACGCTGTCGATGATGGTGCCGATCTTCCTGGTGCTCGGCGCGCCCGTCACCCTGGCCCTGCGCGCCCTCAAGCCCGCCGCCCGCCGCGGTGACCGGGGGCCCCGTGAGTGGCTGACGACGATCCTGCACAGCCGGTACGTGCGTTTCGTCGCCCACCCGGCGATCGCCACCGCGATCTTCATCGTCTCCACGTACGCGCTCTACTTCACCCCGCTGTTCGCCGCCGCGATGGAGGAGCACCTCGGCCACATCGCCATGACGGTGCACTTCCTGCTGAGCGGCTCGCTGTTCTTCTGGGTGATCATCGGCGTCGACCCGGCCCCCTACAAGCTGCCGCACGTGGCGAGGCTGGTCCTGCTGTTCGTGACGATGCCCTTCCACGCGTTCTTCGGCATCGCGCTGATGAGCATGACCACCGTGCTCGCCGGCGACTGGTACGACCAGCTGGGCCGCACCTGGGGAGCCTCGGGGGTCTCCGACCAGCAGACCGGCGGCGCCATCGCCTGGGGCTTCGGGGAGATTCCGACGCTGATCGTGCTCATCGCCCTGGCCTTCCAGTGGTGGCGCGACGACGATCGCAAGGCCCGGCGCGCCGACCGCCGGGCCGACGCCGTCGCGGCCCGCGACGGGGGCACCGGCGACGCCCAGCTCGACGCCTACAATGACTACCTGGCCAAACTCAACAGGCGAGACGTCGCAGAGTAGCCGGACAGCCACGGCCCTCTATCTTCGAGCATCACCTCGGTACCGCCGGGTAGCCTGGTAGTGCAGGGGGCTCGTGCTCACCGCAGCGGGCGCAGCACTTCGACGTCGCGCGCCACGCCCAGTCACCCATCAGGTCGGGGGGCCGGTGGCTGCCATGTGCATCAGGAAGGTTGAGCAGTGTCCGAGGAACTGCGCATACGCGAAGGCCGTAGCCGGAGCCTGGCCCAGGCTCTGGAGGAGCATCTGACCGAGTGGTCCGAGCGGACCGGGATCACCGTCGAGATCTGGGCGCTGCCGGCCCGCGACGTCCCGGCCAAGGTCGCCAGGGCCGTCCTGGCCACCCTCGGGGAGGCACTCTCCAACGTCGAACGGCACAGCAGGGCACGCGTCGTCTCCGTCGCCGTGACCCTGGGCCGAGGCGGCCTGCGCATGACGGTCAGCGACGACGGCGTCGGCTTCCTCGGCCCCGCCGAGGGCCGGGGCGTCACCGCCATGCGCACCCACTTCACCGACCTGGGCGGCTCGTTCACCATCAACGGCGTGCCCGGCGAGGGCACCACCGTCACCGGCGTGGTGCCCCGCCGCCGCTGACACCGCCACCGGTGCGTCCGGCGACACCTGTCCGGCGCACCGGAACGACCGCGGCGAGACGGCCGAGCCGGCGGCACGGGACGGTGGCACTGGACGGCCACGGGCGGGAGCGGCCGATACCGCGAGCCCGGGGCCGGCGGCCGCGGCGAACCCCGGGAGCCTAGGGGAGGGTCAGGATCTCGTGGCCGCTCTCGGTCACCAGAACGGTGTGCTCGAACTGCGCGGTCCGCTTGCGGTCCTTGGTCACGGCGGTCCAGCCGTCGGGCCAGATGTCGTACTCGATGGTGCCGAGCGTCAGCATGGGCTCGACGGTGAACGTCATGCCCGGCTCCAGGGCGATCGCCAGCGACGGGTCGTCGTAGTGCGGGACGATCAGGCCGGAGTGGAACGTGGTGCCGATGCCGTGACCGGTGAAGTCGCGCACCACACCGTAGCCGAACCGCTTGGCATAGGCCTCGATCACCCGGCCGACCACGTTGAGCTGCCGGCCCGGGGCGATGGCCTTGATGGCCCGGTTGGTCGCCTCGCGGGTGCGTTCGACCAGCAGACGTGACTCCTCGTCCACCTCGCCGACCAGGAAGGTGGCGTCGGTGTCGCCGTGCACGCCGCCGATGAAGGCGGTGATGTCGACGTTGACGATGTCGCCGTCACGCAGCACGGTGTCGTCCGGGATGCCGTGGCAGATCACTTCGTTGATCGAGGTGCACAGCGACTTGGGATACCCCCGGTAGCCGAGCGTGCTCGGGTAGGCGCCGTGGTCGCACAGGAACTCGTGGCCGATCCGGTCGAGCTCGTCGGTGGTGACGCCGGGGGCCACGTGCCTGCCGACCTCCTCGAGCGCCTGGGCGGCGATCCGGCCCGCGACGCGCATCCTCTCGATGATCTCGGGGGTCTTGACGTCGGCCTCGCCGGTCTTCGGGGATTTCTTCCCGACGTACTCCGGCCGCGGGATGTGGGCGGGGACCTTGCGCAGGGGCGATATCCGCCCGGGCTGGAGCAGTGTCGTCATGGTCCCCCAGTCTAGTTGCGCTTCCCACTGGGCAGGATTGCCGCATGAGCGATCAATGGTGGTTCTGTCTCAAGCACATGGCCGTCGAGCCCGAGGAGGGCTGCCCGAACAAGGACCGGATGGGCCCGTACGAGACCCGCGAGGCCGCGGCCGGCGCGTTGCGGACCGCGGCGGAGCGCAACGAGGCGTGGGCGCAGAAGGACCGGGCCTGGAACGGGGACGACTGACGGCCGTCCCCGGCGCCCCCGCGTCGCCGCGTGGGGCGGGGCCGCGCGGCGGGCGTCCGGCGGGGTCGTGTCCCGCCCCCGGCGGACGCCCGCCGCCTATCCGTCGACGACGGCGTACGCGCGGACGGGGAAGGTGCCCATGCCTCCCACCATCGGCGGGGCGGCGTGGAAGCGGAACCCGTCGTCGGGCAGCGCGGCCAGCCCCGTCATGTGCTCGACGATCGGGATGCCCGCGCCCAGCAGCACCGTGTGGGCGGGACGCTCCCCGCGGGGCGGGGTGTCGTCGATGTTGAGGCTGTCGATGCCGACGAGCGCGGCGCCCCGCTCCGCGAGCCATCGGGCCGCGGCCGGTTCGAGGTAGGGGTGGCCGTGGAAGTACTCCTCGGTGCCGAAGCGGCGGTCCCACCCGGTGTGGACGAGCACGGCCCGGCCGCGCACGTCGAGCCCGGCGAACCGCTCCAGGCCGACCGAGCGCAGGCCCTCGGCCCGCACGACCAGCCCCGGCAGGTCGGCGACGGCCTCCAGCGGCACCCCCGCCAGGTCGGGGCCGTCCGGGTAGCGGTGGTAGGGGGTGTCGAGGTACGTGCCGGTGTTGGCGACCAGCTCGACGCTGCCGATGTGGAACTCGGTGCCCGGGGCGTAGACCTCCCGGGAGGCCTCCCGGCTCAGGTGCACGCCCAGCCGGGGACCGGGGATGCCCGGGTAGGTGATCATGCCTTCGGTGATGCGGTGGCTCAGCTCGACCAGGCGGGTCACGGGATCCGCGCCCCTTTCTCCCCGAGGCGGGCCGAGAGCAGCCGGGTGACCGAGGCGAGGCCGACCGCGCCCCAGACGACGTTGAGCACCGCCGAGGGCCAGGCCGCGTGGTAGGCCGTGTTGACCATCAGGGCGGCCGCCCCGACCAGGTTGATCGCCTGGTAGGTCATGCCGTCGCCCGCCATCCGGGACGCCGACACCATGGCGTACCCGTACAGCATGGCCGCGGCGCCGGCCCAGCCGAGAAGGTTGACGAGAACGGACACCGGGGTCACCCGCCGGTGGTGAAGGAGAGCATGCGGTTATGATTTCCGCTGCCGTCACTGAAGTGCAAATTAACTTTCCTTAATCTCAACATAAGCTGAGCTGCATGGATATCGATCCCCGGCGCCTGCGCGTGCTTCACGAGGTCGCCCGGCGCGGCGGCGTCATGCGTGCGGCCGAGGCCCTTCACCTGACGGCCTCCGCGGTCTCCCAGCAACTGGCGCTGCTGGAGCGGGAGGTGGGGCTCGCCCTGATCGACCGGTCGCAGCGCCGGGTCGCCCTCACCCCGGCGGGCCGGGTCCTCGCCGGGTACGCCGAGCGTGTCGAGGAGGAGCTGGCCGAGGCCAGGAGCGAGCTGATCCGTTTCACCGAGCGGCTGGCCGGACCGGTCTCGATCGCGGCCTTCCCCACGGTCATCCGGCACCTGCTGGTGCCCGCGCTGGGCAAGCTGGCCGAGCGGCACCCCCAGATCACGCCGCACATCCGGGAGCTCTACGGCTCGCCCGCGCTGCGGGAGCTCCGGCTGGGCGGAGTCGACCTGGCCCTCACCGAGCAGGACGCCGACGAGGTCGTCCCGGCACAGCAGTCGATCGTCTCGCACCCGCTCCACGTGGACGAGTACCGCATCGTGGTGCCGCCGAGCTGGGCGGAGGTCCCGCGTGACGTCGCGGACCTGGCCGGCGCGCCCTGGGTGGCGGGGCCGCCCGACCAGGCCTGCGGGCACGCCCTGGAGCGGCTCGCCGCCCTGCACGGCTTCACCCCCCGGCGGGTCCACTTCATCCAGGAGTTCCCGCCCACGCTCGCCCTGGTCGCGGCGGGACACGGGGTGGCGATCGTGCCCTCGCTGGCCCTTCTGGAGGTGCCGGACGGCGAGGTCGTGGTCACCGGCATCACCAATGTGGGCGCCCGCAGGCTCGACGCCGTGACCCGCGTCAGCCGCACCCGTTCGGGTGAGCCCGACCCGGTGCAGGCGGTGGTCATCGCCGCGCTCCGGGAGGCGGCCGACGAGCTGGCCGTGCGGATCGGCGAGCGCTGGGCGGCGCGCTGAGGGCCGCCGCCCGGGTGCCGGCCGACGAGCCGGTCGTACGACCCGGCGAGCGCCGGGGGAGACGGGGGAGACGGCCGGGCGGGGCGGTCAGCCGGTGGGTCAGACCTCACCGGGGGCATTCGTCCACATCATCACTGTCAGTCGGAGATCCGGGGGCCGCTGATGCGCTCCAGCAGCCTGGCCAGCCGGTCGCGCAGGCCGGCGCGCCGCTCGACCTCCCCGGCCGCCATGCTCACCAGGTGCTGGGCGCCGTCGAAGGAGAAGGGCGCCCGCTCGGGGACCGTCAGCGCGTCGTGGGCCAGGCCCGCCAGCTCCGGGTCGCCGCCGTCCAGGGCCAGGACCGTCGCCCCGGTACGGCGGGCGTCGCTCACCCGCTCCAGTAGCGTCTCCGGGGCGCGCTCCTCGGCCACCACGAACAGGGTCTCGCCCCGCCCGGCCTCCTCGATCCGCTCCAGCCCGACCCGCAGGTGCGCGGGCGCGTCCGGCGGGGGAGCCCAGCGCACCAGCGTGGGGGCGAGCTGCGGCAGCCCGGAGAGCCTGGCCTCGTCGCCCAGGTGCGCGGTCAGGTGCCAGGGCTCCTCCTGCGGCGTGCCGACGAGGAGGAGGCCACCGGGCGAGCGCGTCGCGCGGAGGGCGAGGCCGAGCTCGCGGGTGCGCTCCACCCAGCCGGTCGAGTCGAGGATCTCCCGCAGCAGTGCCACCGACCTGGCGTCCATGCGGTCCATCGTGCCTCACTCACCCCGAAATGGCCCGCCGAACGCGGCCCTGACATGATCTGAGGAAGCTGAGGATGACGAGGAGCGACGAGTGAGCACTGACATTCCGGACGTGAGCGGTATTTCCATCGGGATCCTGGGCGGCACCGGCGACCAGGGCAAGGGCCTCGCCCGGCGGTTCGCCCTCGCGGGGCACACGGTGCTGATCGGCTCGCGCAGCGCGGCACGGGCTCAGGAGGCGGCGGCGGGCATCGACGGCACGGTACGCGGCGCGGACAACGCGACCGTGGCGGCCGAGGCCGACGTGGTGATCGTGGCGATCCCGTGGGACGGGCACCGGTCCACCCTGGAGTCCCTGCGGGCCGAGCTGGCCGGGAAGATCGTCGTCGACTGCGTCAACCCGCTCGGCTTCGACAAGCAGGGCGCCTACGCGCTCCCCGTGGAGGAGGGCAGCGCCGCCCAGCAGGCCGCCGCGGTCCTGCCGGACAGCCGCGTGGTCGCCGCCTTCCACCACGTCTCGGCCGTGTTGCTCCTGGACCCGGAGGTCGCCGAGATCGACCTGGACGTGCTCGTGCTGGGTGATGACCGCGAGGCCACCGACATCGTGCAGGCGCTGGCCGGAAGCATCGCCGGCGTGCGCGGGGTGTACGGCGGCCGGCTGCGCAACGCCCACCAGGTCGAGGCGCTGACGGCCAACCTCATCTCGATCAACCGCCGCTACAAGGCCCACGCCGGCCTGCGGGTCACGGACGTCTGACGCCTCCTCGCGCGACCTCGCCGGGCGGACGTCTGCCGCCTCCTCGCGACCTCGCCGGGGAACCGAGACCTCGCCGGGAACCGCGACCTCGCCGGGGAACCCGGTCCCGGCGGGAGCCGGTCCCGGCGGGAGCCGGTCATCCGGCGGCGATGCCCGGCCGGCGTCCGGAGGCGGGCCACCGGCCGTCCCGGAGCGCGCCCGACCGCACCCCGGCCGCCGGGCCGGCGTCAGATCCAGCCGGCGTCCTCGGCGATGCGGACGGCGTCGATCCTGGTACGGGCGCCGGTCTTGGCGATGGCGCTCGTCAGGTAGTTGCGCACGGTCCCGGCCGACAGGTGGAGCCGCCTGGCGATCTCCTCCGCCGGGGCGCCGCGCGCCGCCTCCCGGAGCACGGTCGTCTCGCGGGGCGTCAGCGGGCTCGCCCCGTACCGGACGGCCGCGGCGACCAGTTCGGGGTCCAGCACCCGCAGGCCCCGGGCGGTGCGCCGGACCGCGTCGGCCAGGCGGTCGCCGGGGGCGTCCTTGACCAGGAACGCCTCGATGCCCGAGGTCATCGCCCGGCGCACCTGGCCCGGCTGACCCATCGCGGTCAGGATCAGGACCCGGCAGCCGGGCACCCTCTCCCGCAGCTCCACCGAGGCGGTGATGCCGTCGACCCCCGGCAGGTCGATGTCCAGCACCGCCACGTCCGGCCGGGTGCGCAGCGCCGCGGGGACGATCTCGTCGCCCCGGGTGACCTCGGCGACCACCTCGATGTCGCGTTCCAGCCGCAGCAGCGCGCTGAGCGCGGCGCGGATCATGTGCATGTCCTCGGCCAGCAACACGCTGATCACGCGGGCACCTCCACCGCGAGCCGGAAGCCGCCGTTCGGGGTGCGCTCCGCGCTCACCGAGCCGCCCAGGCCGCCGGCCCGCTCCCGGAGCCCGGTCAGCCCGCCGCCGTCCGCGCGGCGTTCCGGGGCGCCGTCGTTGACCACCTCCAGCCGTACGGTGCCGCCGTGCGCGGAGGTGCTGATCGAGCAGGTCGTCGCGTGGCTGTGCCGCACCACGTTGGTGATCCCCTCGCGCACCGCCCACGCCAGGGCCTCATCGACCGGCCGGGGGACCTCCAGCCCGGCCAGGTTGGTCTGGCAGCTCACCCCGGACGCCTCCAGCAGGGCCACCGCCCGGTGCACCTCGTCGGCCAGCGACATCGCCCGGTACCCGCGGGCGACCTGCCGCACCTCCTGGGCGGCGTCCCTGGCCACGTGCACCAGCTCGGCGAGCTCGCTCTCCGCGGCCCCGGGGTCGTGCTCGACGAGCCTGCGCGCGAGGTCGCCCTTGAGGGCGATGGCGGCCAGGCTGCCGCCCAGCCCGTCGTGCAGGTCCCGGGAGATCCGCAGCCGCTCGCGCAGCACCGCGGCCTCGGCCAGCTCCATCCTGGCCTGCTCCAGCTCCCGGCTGACCACCACCAGCCGGACCACCCCGTAGATCACGAAACCGGTCAGGAAGAGCGTGGTGGCGCCCTGCAGACCGTAGAGCGGGTCGAAGCCTCGCGGGTCGGCGGCCCCGGCGGCGACGAACTGGAGCACCGTCATCGGGACCAGGGCACCGAGGGCGAGCGGCGGGCGCAGGCGCAGCAGCAACGAGCCGAGCAGGATGGTCGGCGCCCCCCACCACAGCTTCCCGAGCCCGTCCGGCAGGAGCGGGATCGGCGCGTAGGCGGCCAGGGTCTGGACCAGGAGCGAGAGGCCCGGACCGCCGGGCTCCGCGCCGCGCAGGGCCGTGCGGACGTGCAGCCAGTGGGGGACGAAGAAGGCGACGAGCGCGACCGCGAGCATGGCGGCCCCCGCGGGGCCGCCGCCCTGGGAGATCAGCACCACCGGGGAGATCATGAAGCCCACGGAGATCAGTACGATCAGCCCGACCGCCAGGCGCTGTGGAGTTACCCGCATGCCAGGAAACTTAAGGCGTCCGCGTTTCCCAGCGAAACCGGCGCCGGATCGCGAGGAGGGCGACGGCGGCCCAGACGGCCAGCGTCAGCGCCGGTACGGCCGCCGCCCGCAGGTCTCCCGCGAGGGTGCCGTCCGCGGCGTACGCCACTCGGGCCGCCTCCACGATCGCCGCGGTGGGCAGCAGGTCGAGCACCGAGCCCACCCAGCCGGGGAGCAGCTCCACCAGCGGGCCGAACCCGCCCGCGCCGACCCCGGCCAGGAGGAAGAACGGCATGGTGATGACCGGGGCGACCTCGGCGCGGGGGATGAGCGCGGTGACCGCGGCGCCGAGCAGGCACAGCACCGCGCTGCCCGCGACCACGAACACCAGGTACAGCAGGGGGTCGCGCGGCGCCCGCAGCCCGGTCAGCGCGTACAGCGCCACCGAGACGGCGCATGCCAGCAGGGTCGTCTGGACGACCAGGTTGGCGATCTCCCCGCCGAGGATGTCGCGGCCGGTCAGTCCGGCGGCCCGCATCCGCTTGAGGATCAGCTGGTCGCGCCGGGTGGTGAGCGTCACCGCGATCTGGCTGAACGTCGCGATGGTGAGGATCATCGCGAGCACCCCCAGATGCTGGGTGAGCACCACCTCCGGGTGTCCCGGGCGGACCCGGTCCATCAGGAGCGGCAGCCCGATGCCGAGCCCCAGGGAGAGCGACACGGACGTGCTCAGCGTCACCTTGTCGCGCCAGTACAGGCGGGCGCCGAAGCGGCCCACCGCGGCCAGGTTCCGTGCCGTCACGGTCACGCCACCTCCGTCGCGTTCTCGCGCTCGGCGAGGTCGAGGAACAGGTCTTCGAGGGTCGCCGTGCGGACCTGGAGGCCGCGCAGGCGCAGGCCGCGCTCGCCCGCCCAGCTCAACAGGGTCTGCGCGGCGAGGTCGGGGTCGGGGACGCGGCACACCGCGGTCCGTCCCTCCAGCACCGTGACGGGCACCGGGAGGTCGCCGGGCGCGACGGAGCCGGGCAGTTCGAAGGCGACCCGGCCGGCTCGGGCGGCCAGGATCTCGGCCATGCCGCCGCCGGCGACGGCCACGCCCCGGTCCATGATCACCACCCCGGAGGCCAGCCGCTGTGCTTCCTCCAGGTAGTGCGTGGTGAGCAGGACCGTGGTGCCCCGTCCGGCCAGGTCGCGGATGACCTCCCAGGTGTTCCTGCGCGCCTCGGGGTCCATGCCCGTTGTGGGTTCGTCCAGGAACAGCAGGTCGGGGCGGCTCAGCAGGGCCAGGGCCAGGTCGAGGCGGCGTTTCTCCCCGCCGGAGAGCTGGCGCACCCTCGTGCCGGCCCGGCCGCCCAGCCCGGCCAGCTCCAGCGCCTCGTCGCGGGGCCGGGCGGCGGAGACGAAGTCGCGCCAGGCGTCCACGGTCTGCGCCACCGTCAGGTCGGGGAAGAACCCCGCCTCCTGAAGCATGATCCCGGTTCGGGCGCGGAGCGCGCCGCGGTCCCTGACGGGATCGAGCCCGAGCACCCGCACGGTGCCCTCGTCCGGTGCCTGGAAGCCCGCGAGCACCTCCATCGTCGTGGTCTTGCCGGCCCCGTTCCGTCCGAGCAGGGCGAAGATCTCGCCCTCGGCGACCTCGAAGGAGAGCCCCCTGACCGCCGCGAAGTCCCCGTAGCTCTTCCTGAGCCCGTCCACGTGAATCGCTGTCATGCCTCCGATCCTGGAGATCGGCCCCGCCGGGAAACAGTGAGGAATTCACGACTTGGCGGGGTTTCTCCGTCCCGGGCCCGCGCGGTGTCCGGACGGCGCGCGGGCCCGCGCGGTGAGTTCACGTGGTGCCGGGAGGGAGTCCGCGCGTGGGCCCGCGCGGTGCCCGGGACGGCTCAGACGATCAGACCCCGCAGCGCCCGGGGACGGCGTGCGCCGTCGTAGTCGTGCCAGGCGGCGGCGAGCCGTGTCACCGACTCGGTGATCGTCTTCTCGTCGAACAGGAACGGCAGGCGCAGTCGGTCGCCGTGGCCGCCCGACGGATCGAACGAGCGCCCCGGGGGCACCGCGACCCGGTGGCGAAGGGCCACCTGGGCGAAGGCGTCGGCGTCGCCGTCCGGCAGCCGAGCCCAGACCGTCTGCCCGCCCTGGGCGGGTTCGGCGCTCCAGGTGGGCAGCCGCGCGCCCAGCTCGGCGAGGAGATGATCGTGCCGCCGCCGCAGGAGCGTCACCCGGTCGCGGCGCAGCTCGCCCACCTGGGAGAGCAGCCGGGCCGCCGCGAACTGGGAGAGCACCTCGCCGCCGAGGTCGTGGAGGGCGCGCAGCCGTGCCAGCCGGGAGACCAGCGGCGGCGCCGCGCGGATCCAGCCGACGCGCAGACCGCCCCAGACGAGCTTGCTCAGCGAGCCGACCGTGATGAGCTGCTGCCCGCTCGCGTAGTGGGCGAGCGGGGGTGGCGGCTCGCCCGAGAAGCACAGCTCGGCGGGGACCTCGTCGTCGACGAGCGGCACGTCGTGCTTCACGGCGAGCGCGGCCAGGCGGCGGCGGGTCAGCGGGGACATGACCGCGCCGGTCGGGTTGTGCCCGGTCGGGACGAGGTAGGCCAGCGCCGGGCGGTCCGCCAGCGCCGCGCCGAACGCGTCCGGGTCCCCGGCGGTGCGGAACAGCGCGGCGGCGTCGCGGAAGGACTCCAGCGCGCCCGGGTAGGTGGGCGTCTCGGTCAGTATCGTGTCACCGGGTGCCACCAGCAGGGCGGCCAGCAGGGTGAGCGCCTGCTGCCCGCCGTTCGTGACCAGGATCTGGTCCGCCGAGGTCGGCACGTCGCGCGCCCGGTAGTACGAGGCGAGGGCCTCGCGCAGCACCGGATGGCCGGCCGGGTGGTAGCCGATGTCGTGCCGTACCCGCGCCAGCCGGGCGGCGGCCTCCCGGTAGGCCTCGATCAGCGCCGGGGGAGGCTCGTCGGGTGCGGTGCAGGTCAGCAGGATGACGCCGTCCGGCGGGTCGAGCAGGTGCAGCAGCAGCGGGTTGACCACCGGGGCGGCGGGGCCGAGGGCCGCCGTCCGCTCCGCGGTGCAGACCCGGGTGCCGCTGCCCTGCCGCCGGACGACCTTGCCCTCCTGCTGGAGCAGGTCGTACGCGGCGACGACGGTGCCCCGGCCGACCGCGAGCCCTCGCGCGAGGAGCCGGTCGGGCGGGAGCAGGGTGTCGGGCGGGATCTCGCCATCGTCGATCATGGCGCGCAGCCGGGTGGCGAGCAGGAGGTAGAGCGGGCCTCTGCCCGACGACCAGCGCCCGAGGCCGGTGATCAGTTCGTCGTA
Organism: Streptosporangium fragile; assembly: GCF_039534445.1. Classification (NCBI taxonomy): domain Bacteria; kingdom Bacillati; phylum Actinomycetota; class Actinomycetes; order Streptosporangiales; family Streptosporangiaceae; genus Streptosporangium; species Streptosporangium fragile. Next base: position 171,897 of record NZ_BAAAVI010000004.1, read on the forward strand.
ATTGGCTCGCATGATGAACCAATATTGCCTGATTGGATCTGACAACCGACCGGTAAACCGGACATTCTTGACACATGACTGATTTCCGTCCGGAGACCCGTACCGTCCACCTTCCCCAGCCCTCGCTGAACGGCAGCCGCCCGATCGCGGTGCCGCTCTACCAGACCTCGGGCTTCGTCTTCGACGACCCGGCCGTCTTCGCCGACGGGATGGGCCGCCCCGACGGCCCCTTCGTCTACGGGCGCCTGTCGAACCCGACGGTCCGCTCCCTGGAGGAGGCCGTCGCCGGGCTGGAGGGCGGGGTCGCCGCGGTGGCCACCGGCTCCGGCATGGGCGCCATCAACTCCGTGCTGCTCGGCCTGCTCCAGCCCGGCGACCACCTGATCGCGCAGAAGGCGCTCTACGGCGGCACCGCCGCGATGATCAACGACCTGGTCGAGCGCTTCCAGATCTCGGTCTCCTACGTGCCCGAGAACGACCCGGCGGCGCTGCGCGCGGCCGTCCGGCCCGAGACGAAGCTGGTCTACCTGGAGACCATCGCCAACCCGGTGACCCAGGTCGCCGACCTGCCCGGGATGTGCGCCGCCGCCCGCGAGGCGGGCCTGATCTCGGTGGTCGACAACACCTTCGCCTCGCCGATCCTCTGCCGGCCGCTGGAGCACGGCGCCGACATCGTGGTCCACTCCACGACCAAGTATCTGAGCGGGCACACCGACGTGCTCGGCGGGATCGCGGTCTTCGCCGCCGAGGAGCTCCACCGCAGGGTGTGGTCCTTCGCGATCGAGCTGGGCGCCACCGCCGACCCCTTCGCGGCGTGGCTCACCCTGCGCGGCATCCAGACGCTGCCGCTGCGGATGGAGCGCCACTGCGCCAACACCCGCGAGCTGGCCCTGCGCCTCGACGGTCACCCGGCGGTCTCCGCCGTGCACTGGCCCGGCCTGCCGTCGCACCCCTCGTACGAGCTGGCGGCCAAGCTCCTGCCCGACTTCGGCGGGGTCTTCTCCTTCGACCTGGTCGGCGGGCGGGCCGCGGGCGAGCGGTTCATGAGCTCGGTACGGCTGGCGCTGCTGGCCCCGTCCCTCGGCGGAGTCGAGACGCTCATCCTGCACCCGGCGACCACCTCCCACCGCTCGCTCTCGGCCGAGGAACTCGCCCGGCACGGGATCGGCGAGGGCACGGTCCGGGTGGCGGTCGGCATCGAGCACATCGAGGACCTGTGGGCCGACTTCGAGCAGGCGCTCTCCTGACCCGGCGCTCCCGGCCCGGGCCGATGGAGTCCCGGGTCCCTACACTGCGGCGCAGGACCGCCGCGAAGGCCGGACGGTCGCCTTTTCGAAAGGGGCGCGTGTGAGCGTGTCGATCGGGGACGTGGAGCGGGCCGCCGGGCGGATCGCCGGGCATGTCCGGCGGACGCCGGTGCTGGAGGTCTCGCCCGGCCTCTTCCTGAAGCTGGAGGGGATGCAGCACGCCGGATCGTTCAAGGCGCGGGGCGGTTTCAACCGGGCCCTGTCCGCGGGGCGGCTGCCCGAGGCCGGGCTGATCGCGGCCAGCGGCGGCAACCACGGCCTGGCGGTGGCGCACGTGGCGCGGAGCCTGGGCGTCCGGGCGGAGATCTTCGTGCCGACGGTCGCCAGCCCGGTCAAGGTCGAGGGGCTGCGGGCCCTGGGGGCCGAGGTCACCCAGACCGGCGCCGTCTACGCCGAGGCGTACGAGGCCGCCGCCAAGCGCGCGGGCGAGACCGGCGCGCTGGACGTCCACGCCTACGACCAGGCCGAGGTCGTCGCCGGGCAGGGCACGGTCGGGCTGGAGGTGCTGGAGCAGACCGGGGGAGTCGACACCGTCCTCGTCGCCGTCGGGGGCGGCGGGCTCATCGCCGGGATCACCGCGGCGGTCGACGGCCGGGCCCGCGTGGTCGCCGTCGAGCCGGAGCTCATCCCCACCCTGCACCGGGCCCTGGCGGCCGGCGGGCCGGTCACGGTGGAGGTCGGCGGGGTCGCGGCCGACGCGCTGGGCGCCAGCCGGATCGGCGACATCGCCTACGAGATCACCGGCGCCGCGGGGGTGCGCAGCCTCCTGGTGCCGGACGAGGCCATCGTCGGGGCGCGGCGCGAGATGTGGCGGGCCTACCGGGTCGCCGCCGAGCACGCGGGCGCCACCGCCTACGCGGCCCTGCTCACCGGCGCCTACACCCCGGCCCCGGGAGAACGGGTCGCCGTGATCGTCTGCGGGGCCAACACCGACCCCGCGACCCTGACCTGACCCTCCCCGCGGGAGGGCCCGGGGTTTCCCGCACGGAGCGGGGCCCCGGGCCGGGGCGGTCGCCGGCCCGGGGGTGGGCGATCAGCGGTAGCTGTGCTCGGGGGTGGGGAAGGCCCCGGTGGAGACCTCGTCGGCGAAGGCGCGTACCGCGCGGTCCATCTCCTGGGCCAGGTCGAAGTACTTCTTGACGAACTTGGCGGGGTGGGCGGTCAGGCCCATCAGGTCCTGCCAGACCAGGACCTGGGCGTCGGTGCCGGGACCCGCGCCGATGCCGATCGTCGGGATCGACAGCGAGGCGGTGACCCGCTCGGCCAGGTCCGTGGGCACGCACTCCAGGACCACGGAGAAGGCCCCGGCGTACTCCAGGTCCTTGGCGTCGGCCATCAGCTCGTCACCCGCCTGGCCGCGGCCCTGGACCCGGTAGCCGCCGAGCGTGTTGACCGACTGGGGGGTCAGCCCCAGGTGGGCCATCACCGGGATGCCGGCCGAGACCAGCGCCTCGACCTGCGGGAGCACCCGGCGTCCGCCTTCGAGCTTCACCGCGTGCGCCCCGGCCTCCTTCATGAACCGGGCGGCCGTCTCCAGCGCCTGCTGGGGGGAGGACTGGTAGGAGCCGAAGGGCAGGTCGGCGACCACCATCGCGCGGGACGAGCCGCGCACCACGGCCGCCGTCAGCGGCATGAGGTCGTCCACCGACACGGGCAGTGTCGAGTCGTAGCCGTACACGACCATGGCGGCCGAGTCGCCGACGAGCAGGACCGGGATGCCGGCCTCGTCGAAGACCCGGGCGGTCATCGCGTCGTACGCGGTGACCATCGGCCACCGCTCGCCGCGCTCCTTGGCGGCGGCGATGTCGCGCACGGTGATCCTTCGACCAGCCTGGCCGCCGTACAGGGTGGTGGGCCGGCTGGTGACGGACGGAGAGGACATGGGACCTCCAGAAAAGTCTCGAGGCGCCCCAGTGGCGTCCCCGGACGGTTCCGATGATGGCACGCGTTCGAAAGGTGCAACAGACCCGGATCGTGCGGTAATCCGGTGGCGGGCGTCCCGGTGGCATACGACACAATGCTGCCGGAGGTAAGTAATAACAATGGCTTTGGAACCTTACCGTCGGCTGCTGGCCGTCCCGGGTGTGCGCTCGCTGCTGCTGGTGGGAATGCTCGCGCGCATCCCCTCGACCGCGGTCGCCATCACGTTGACGATGCACGTCGTGCGGGAGCTCGACCTGGGGTACGGCGCGGCCGGCCTGGTGACGGCGGCCGCCACGGCGGGGATGGCCGTCGGCTCCCCGCTGGCGGGAAGGTTCGTCGACCGGCGCGGCCTGCGGCCGGTGCTGGCGGTGACGACCCTCGCCCAGCTCGCCTTCTGGTCCACCGCGTGGGCGATGCCGTTCCCGGTGCTGCTGGCGGCCGCGGTTCCCGCGGGCCTGCTGAGCCTGCCGGTGTTCAGCGTGATCCGGCAGTGTCTCGCCGCGCTGGTCCCGGTCGAACAGCGCCGGCTGGGCTTCTCCCTCGACTCGATGATCGTCGAGCTCTCCTACATGGCCGGGCCCGCGCTGGCGATCGCCGGGGTGACGGCCCTGGGCAGTATCCCGACCATGGGCCTGGTCGCGCTCGGCCTGGTCGCCTCCGGGACGGCGCTCTTCGCGCTGAACCCGCCCATCCGCTCCGCCGACGAGCTCAAGGAGCCCGCCGGGAAGGTCTCGCGGCGCCAGTGGCTCACCCCGGCCATGCTCGGCCTGCTGGGCATGACGGCCGCGGCGACCTTCGTGCTGGCCGCCACCGAGCTCTCCCTGGTGGCGACGATGGAGCGAGCCGGCGACACCGCGTGGATCGGCCTCGCCATCGCCCTGTGGTGCGCCTACTCGCTGCTCGGCGGCTTCGTGTACGGCATGCTGCCCCGGGGCCTGTCGCCGCTGGTCCTGATCGGCGCCATGGGGCTGCTGACCGTTCCCGTCGGGCTGGTGGGCGGCGGCTGGCACTGGCTGATCCTGGCCGTGCTGCCGGCCGGCGTGCTGTGCGCCCCGGCGCTGTCCGCCACGGTCGACACGGTGAGCCGCTGGGTTCCCGCCGGGGCGCGCGGCGAGGCGATGGGCCTGCACGGCACGGCGCTGCTCATCGGGGGCGGCATCTCGTCGCCGATCGCCGGTGCGGTCATCGACGGCCCCGGCCCCGGCTGGGCCTTCGCCGCCGCCGGGGCGATCTGCGTGGTGATGGTGCTGGTCGCCCTGCCGTTCTGGCGGCGTACGGAAACCCCGGCCGAGGAGACGGTCCCGGCCGCCGCCTGAGGGCGGGGACGCGGGGGGCGCCGGAGCCGTTGGCGGCCGAGTCGTCCGGCGGGCCTCGGCGCGCCGGCGCGGTGGACCTCACCGCCTTGCTCCCGCGCCTGGCCGGCCCGGGGGAACGCGGGTCAGGCGCAGCTCGTGCGCGCCGTCCGCGCGGGTCATCTCGTAGTAGAGCCGCCACTCGCCGTCGACGACCAGGGCGTCGAGGTAGCGCACCGAGCCGGAGGCGTGCGGCGCGGTGACCCACGGCCCGTCGTCCGAGAGCCGGTGCCAGGTGAACAGGTCGGCCGAGACGGCGATCCCGCACCGCTCCTCGTAGTTCTCCTCATGCGAGGCCGAGCCGTCGTAGAAGCCGACGTATCCGCCCTGGACCGGGACGACGCTGTTCAGGCGGGCCTGGTAGCGGTTCCAGCCCTCGCCCACCGGCAGGACCGTGCCGTGCCAGGTGAACGTCTCGCCGTCCAGGCTGGTGGCCAGGCCGGTGGGATGGGTGGTGGCGCCGACGTTGTAGATGTCGCCGGTGCTGTGCGCCTCGGGGGCCGGGCCGGTCAGCGGCTCGGCGTAGCTGGCGAACAGGTACGTCACCGGCCCGACCCGCATGACGTACGGGTCCTTGACGCCTTCGGTGCCGGTCGAGGCCGCGGTCAGCACCGGGCGGCGGGTGGCGATGTCGAACTTCGACGGGTCCTCGGCGGTCAGCGCGTCGATGCGCCACCGGTTGTCCGCCGGGTCCACGTACGAGATGAACAGCCGGAACCCGCCGTCGTCCGTCGGCGTGAGGCAGAAGCGCTCCATCGAGGAGCTGCCGAGCTCGTCCTTGTGCACCGACCAGACGTCGGTGAAGCCGACGCCGTCCTCGCTGACGGCCACGGCGCAGCGCCAGCCCCGCTCGGTTTCGGCGCCGCGGGGGCGGCGCCGGCGGTAGGTGAGCCAGTACCGTTCGCCGTCGTGCAGCACGCCCGCGCACCCGACCCAGTAACCGGGCTCGTTCTTCTCCGGGGTGAGCACCACCGTCCCGGCCGTCGGGTCGAACGGGGCAAGGGGCAGGTGGACGCGATGCAACGGAACTCCTCTATGCGTTGTAGAAAAGACGGTCCAGGGCGACGGCGGCGCTGCCGACGACGCCGGCGTCGGCGCCGAGCGATGAGCGCTCCACGCGGACCGTGTCACGCAGGATCGGGAACGCCTTGGCGCGCAGGGCGGCCCGGATCCTGTCGAAGATCTGCTCGGGGGCGGTGTCGAAGATGCCGCCGAGCAGGATCAGCTCCGGATTGAGCAGGTTCACCGCGCTGGCCAGCCCGGTGGCCAGGTGGTCCACCAGGTCGTCGAGGATCGGCACGGCGCGTGCGTCGCCCGCGCCGGCCAGCCCGGCCAGGTCGGCGAGCGGGCGGGCGGAGGCGCGGCCGAGCAGCATGGACAGCTGCTCGGTCAGGTACGGCTCGGAGACGATGGTCTCCAGGCAGCCGGTCGCGCCGCACACGCACGGGCGGCCCTTCTCCACCACCCGCAGGTGGCCCAGCTCGGTGACGCCGTAGGTGCCCGGCCGGAACGGCTGCCCGCCGATCACGACGCCCGCCCCCACGCCGGTGCGGACGTACACGAACAGGAGGGGGTCGGCGTCCCCGGTGTGGCCGTAGCGGGCCTCGGCGAGCGCCATCGAGCGCACGTTGTGGTCGACGACCGTCGGCACGCCCAGCGCGGACTCCAGCGGGTCGCTGAACGCCACGTCCCGCCAGCCCAGGTTCACCGACAGCACGTTGCGCCGATGGCCGGGGTCCACCGGACCCGGCGCCGCCACCCCGATGCCGAGCAGTCGTTCGCGCGGCAGCCCGGCGCGGTTCACCAGCTTGGCGACCGCTTCGGCGATCCGTGTCACGACCTGTCGGGGCGGGGTGCCCGCCGGGTCGAAGGAGAACGAGCCGGCGCGCCGGACCCTCGCCGTCAGGTCGCACAGCCCGAGCTGTACCGTACCGGCGCCCACCTGCACGCCCACGACGAACCGCGCGCCGGTGCGCAGGCGCACCCGGGTCGGCGGGCGGCCCACCCGGGTGCCGTCCCCTCCGGCCGCCTCCTCCACGACCACGCCCTCCTCCAGCAACTGGCCGACCACCTTGGTCATCGTGGTGGCCGACAGGCCGAGCCGGCGTGCCAGGTCGGAGCGGGGCTGCGGCCCTTCGTCGCGAAGGCTCTGCAGGACGAGGCGGCGGTGCAGCCGCCGGACGTCCTGCACGGGGGTACGTCTTTCGATCATCGTCACCCTCGGCCGGAGTTGCTAACTAAGGTTGAGAAATTAAAGCTCCGGGAATTTTCACGCGTCAACAGGCGTAATTCGACCGTTACCCGAGGTGCGGGGGTGCGGCTGCCCCGCGTCGACCTGCATCGATGTGCCGGGCCTGCCCGGCGCGGCCACGCGCCCCCGTGGCGCCGGCGTCATGCGAACACCGCCATGGCCCCGTCCGGCCCGCGGCACTTCCCGGGGTGCGCCGCCGGTCGTGAACGGGGCCGGCGGCCGGCCGGGGCGAGGGTGTGATCACTCGTCCGAGGCCCGCGGCCGCCGGTCCGTCCTGATGCTCTTCGTCTTCCCCGATGGCCGCCGCCGGTGACCTGCGTCCTCGGCGGCGGGGGGCGGGCGCGCGCCGGCCGGCCGTGCGACCCCGCCGATCGTGAAGACCCGTCAACGCCGAGGTGAATACGAAACGATACTGTTGCGTATCGGAAGGATTGCCGCTACGGTAGTGTTTCGAAACTATGGCGTATCGAAAAACGGGGTCCTCTGTGGAACAGCAACTCGGCCACCCGAGACGGTGGCAGATCCTGGGAGTGCTGGTGTTCAGCCTCCTGGCGGTCGTCCTCGACAACACGATTCTCAACGTCGCGCTGAAGACGATCGCCGATCCCGTGGAGGGCCTGGGGGCCACCCAGAGCGAGATGGAATGGGCGATCAACTCCTACACCCTCGTGTTCGCGGGCCTGCTGTTCACCTTCGGGGTGATCGGCGACCGGACCGGGCGCAAGCGGATGCTGATGATCGGCATGGTCCTCTTCGGCCTGGCCTCGCTGGCCAGCGCCTACGCCCAGGACCCCATGCAGCTCATCGTCGCCCGCGCCTTCATGGGCGTCGGCGGAGCCGCGATCATGCCGGCCACGCTGGCGATCATCTCCAACGTCTTCCCGCCCCAGGAGCGCGGGAAGGCGATCGGCGTCTGGGCCGGGGGCGTGGGCCTGGCCGTCGCGATCGGCCCGATCACCGGCGGCCTGCTCATCGAGCACTTCTGGTGGGGCTCCGTCTTCCTGATCAACCTGCCGATCGTGCTGATCAGCATGGTGCTCATCGGGCTCGTCGTGCCCGAGTCGCGCGACCCCAAGCCGTCCAGGCTCGACCCGGTCGGCGTCATCCTGTCCATCGTGGGCCTCGTCGCCCTCACGTACGGCATCATCCGGGGTGGTGAGCTGGCCACGGTCGCCAGCGCCGAGGTGCTCGTCCCGACGATCCTGGGCGTCGTGGTGCTCGCCGCCTTCGCCTGGTACGAGCGGCGCATCGACCACCCGGCCTTCGACGTCACCTACTTCCGCGACCCCCGCTTCGCCACCGCGGTCGGCATCGTCGGCCTGGTGTTCTTCGCGATGATGGGCGCGATGTTCTTCCTGGTCTTCTACCTCCAGATCGTGCTGGGCTTCAGCGCGCTGCAGGCCGGGGCCCTGATGATCCCGTTCGCCGCCGCCCAGCTCGTCTTCGCCCCGCTCAGCCAGCAGATGACCAGGCGCTTCGGCGGCAAGCTGACCGCCACCGTGAGCATGGTCGTCGTGGCCGGCGCGCTGGGCTCGTACGCGCTGATGGACGAGCACACCCCCGTGCTCGTGCTGGAGATCGTCTTCTTCGTCCAGGGCGCCGCGATGGCCAACATCATGCCGCCCGCGACCACCGCGATCATGGAGTCGCTGCCCAGGGAGAAGGCCGGCGTCGGCTCGGCCATGAGCAACACCGTCCGCCAGGTGGCGGGCGCGCTCGGCGTGGCGCTGCTCGGCTCGCTGCTCTCGGCCACCTACCGCGATGAGATCGCCCCCGCGCTGACCGCCCTGCCCGAGCAGCTCAAGCACATCGCGGGCGAGTCGCTGACCGGCACGCTCGGCGTGGCGCAGAGCCTCGGCGAGCGTGGCGCGGCGCTGATCGAGCCGGCCAAGCTGGCCTTCGTCGACGGCATGCACGTCACCGCCCTCGTCTCCGCCGCGATCGCGCTGGCCGGGGCCCTGGTGGTGTTCCGGTGGCTGCCCGGCAAGGCCGCCGAGGCCCTCGTCCCCGACGAGGGGAGCCGTGACAAGGAACCGGCAGTAGTGTAGGCATGCGATGACGACCACCGACGAGACGCAGACGGCCCGCCCCGCGGGCCGTCCCCGCAGCGCCAGGGCAGAGAAGGCGATCATCGAGGCGACCCTCGACCTGATCGGGGAGAGCAGCGGTATCGCCGACCTGTCCATCGAGGCCATCGCCGCTCGTGCGGGGGTCGGCAAGACCACGATCTACCGGCGCTGGTCCAACAAGGAGGACCTGCTCGTCGACGCGCTGGCCGCCCTCAAGTCGCCGCTGCCGCCGCCCAGGGGGGTCTCGGTCCGGGAAGACCTGATCGCCTACCTCCGGGTCTTCCAGCACGACGCGTGCGACGCGCGCAGCCGCTGCGTGATGAACATCGCGATGAACGAGGTCGAACGGCACCCCCGCCTGGTGGAGCGCATCCGCCAGGCGGCCATCGAACCCCGCAGGGCCGCGCTCACGGCTCTGCTGCGGCGCGGCGTCGCCACCGGCGAGCTCCGCGCCGACCTCGACATCCCCATCGCGATGGCGACCATCACCGGCACCATGATGTGGTACATCCGCAGCGTGGAGCCGAGCGAGCACGAGAACATCCCGGAGGAGCTCGCCGAGCGGATCGTCGACCACCTCCTGGCCGGCCTCGGCCCCCGCTGAGCCTCCTGCCCGGCCCGTCCGGCCGTTCGGCGGGTCACCCGCCGTCGCACCGGAAAAGCCGCGGAATCCGGCCGTCCGGAAGGCCGGGCCCGGGGCGGGGGAGATTCGTCAGGGGGCCGTCTCCCGCCAGCGGTTGGTGATGGGCAGGCGGCGGTCGCGGCCGAAGTTCTTGGGGGTGATCTTGGGGCCCGGCGGGTACTGGCGGCGCTTGTACTCGGCGAGGTCGACCAGGCGGATGACCCGGGCGACCAGGGCCGGGTCGTGGCCGGCGGCGACCAGCTCGGCCGAGCCCATGTCCTTCTCGACGTAGTCGTCCAGGAGCCGGTCCAGGATGTCGTACTCGGGCAGTGAGTCGGTGTCGCGCTGGTCGGGGCGGAGCTCCGCGCTGGGCTCCTTCTCGATGGAGTTCTCCGGGATCGGCGGGGTCGCGAATCCGTACAGGAAATCGCTCGACGTGCCCGCCTGGGCGTTGCGCCAGCGGGCCAGCTCCCAGACCAGGGTCTTGAGCACGTCCTTGATGGGCGCGAAGCCGCCGGCCGAGTCGCCGTAGAGGGTGGAGTAGCCGGTGGCCAGCTCGCTCTTGTTGCCGGTGGTCAGGACCAGGTGCCCCTCCTGGTTGGACAGGCCCATCAGGATCATGCCGCGCACCCGGGCCTGGAGGTTCTCCGCGGCCAGGCCCGACAGCTCGATCTCCTTCTCGAAGGCGTTCACGATGTCGGCGATGGGCGCGACGCGGGCGTTGATCCCCTGCCGGGCGACCAGCTCCTGGGCGTCGCCCAGCGAGTGGTCGGAGGAGTAGCGCGACGGCATCAGCACCGCGTGCACCCGCTCGGGGCCGATGGCGTCGGAGGCGATCGTGGCGGTCAGCGCCGAGTCGATGCCGCCGGACAGACCGAGGATGACGGACCGGAAGCCGTTCTTGGCGACGTAGTCGCGGACGGCGAGCACCAGCGCCGCGTAGACCTCGGCGGTGTCGTCGAGGTGCGGGGCGATGGCGGGGGGCTCCGGTTCGTACGGCTCGACGGGCGAGGCGGACAGCTCCAGCCGCTCCACGGTGATCACGGTGCCGTCGCCGGCGTCCACCTGGAACGTCCCGAGACCGCCGAACCGGGCCTCGGGCAGCTCCAGGTCGGTGACCAGCAGCTCCTCGGAGAACCGCGCGGCCCGCGCGATCAGCTCGCCGGAGGCGGAGACGACGACGGAGTCGCCGTCGAAGACCAGCTCGTCCTGGCCGCCGACCTGGTTGACGTAGGCGAGGGCGCACCCGGCCTCCTGGGCGCGCCGGGTGACCAGGGAGAACCGTACGTCGTCCTTGTCCCGCTCGTACGGGGAGGCGTTGGGCACCACCAGCAGCCCGGCGCCGGCCTCGGCCACCACCGCGACCGGGCCGCCCTCCTGCCACAGGTCCTCGCAGACCGCGATCGCGACGTCGACGCCATGCAGCCGGAAGATGGGCAGCCGGTCGCCGCGCACGAAGTAGCGGTACTCGTCGAAGACGCCGTAGTTCGGCAGATGGTGCTTGGCGGTCTTGGTGACCACCCGGCCCCGGTGGAGCAGCGCGGCCGCGTCGAGCGGGGCGCCCTTGGGCTGCCCCAGACGCGGCGCGAGGTTGGCCCGGTCGACGTAGCCGACGACCACGGGGAGGTCGCCGAGCCCCTCGTCGGCCAGCCGCCGCGCGACGTCCTCGACCGCGGCGATGGAGGCCTCCACGAAGGAGCTGCGCAGCACCAGGTCCTCGACGGGGTAGCCGGTCAGGAACATCTCGGTGAAGACCACCAGGTGCGCGCCGCGGTCGGCGGCGCGGCGGGTCCACTCGACGAGCTTGTCGGCGTTGGCCGCCAGGTCTCCGACGGCGGGGTTGGTCTGGGCCAGGGCGATGCGGAGTTGAGCCACGTGCCCATCTTATGGGGACACGACAGAGGCCATCGTCCAGGCGATCCTTACCAGATCGTTTTCATGACATATCCCGCAATAGCGGGATATGTCATTTCCTATCCTTCCCAGCCGTACGGGCCTGGGCCTACTCCAGCACGCCGACCAGGCCGAGGGCGCGGGCCCTGGCGGGCTCCGCCAGGCGCTGGAGCTCCTTGCCGGAGGCGGAGAGGACCACCAGCGTGTTGGCGGTCGCGCCCTTGACGCGGACGGCGAGGCGGCCGTCGCGGAGGTAGCGGGCGCCCAGCAGCCGGCCCTTGACGGGGATGGCGATCTTCTTGCCCGTCCTGGTGTCGTGGATCGACGGGGTGAACGTCAGCGGCCAGGAGCCGTCGCCGCCGGGGGCGTTCGCGCCGATGGCGTTGACCACGACCCTGCGGGCGTCGGGAGACAGGCTCTCCACGTGGTTGGCGAGCTTGATGCCGGGGACGCGGCCGGAGACGCGCGTCCGGGTGTCCAGGAGATGGACGCCGTCGGTGTCACCGGCGTACCCGGCGAGCGTCCGGCCGTCGGCGGACCAGGTCAGGTGGCAGGGCCCGAGGGTCTTGCCGGCGTCGGACCGGCCCTTGCCGTCGGAGCCGACCACCGCCACGGTCGTGGCGGTGGTGCCGCCCTTGACCGGGTACACCAGGCGCCTGCCGTCGGCCGTCCAGGCGGGGGTCAGGCAGGGGCCGCCGTAGGCGGCGTCCTTGGCGATCACTTTGTCCGCGCTCCCGGCCCTGACGTGCAGGCGGCCCTTGTCGTCGATCCAGGCGACCCTGAGGCCGTCCGGCGCCACCGCGAACTGCCCGGCGAAGCCGGCGCCGCCGACGGTATGGCGGGTCCAGCCACCCCGGTGGGCCTGCACCTCGACGCCGCCGCCCCGGTAGCCGAAATAGACGGCGCCCGCGACGGGAGCCGTCCGGTACGAGGCCGGCGCGGCGGGTCCGGCGGGCGCGGCGGCGAGGGCGGGGGTGGCGGTGAGGGCGGCGGACACGGCGAGTGCGGCGCCGGCGGCCAAGGCCCGGTGCTTCAAGGAGATCTCCTCAGATGAGTTTCCAACGCATGGTTAGAGCCCTGAGCAGTGGAGAAGGTTTACACGCGGCCGGCCGGGACGGGGGAGGCCTCCGGCGGAGGGGCGGGGGGCGGAACGGAGGGAAGCGGCAGTACGGCCTCCACCACCGTGCCACCCCCGGGGGCCGGGCCGATCACGCAGGTGCCGCCGAGCTCGGCGGCCCGCTCGCGCATCGACACCAGCCCGATTCCCGAGCGCGGGCCCTCGGGCAGCCCGTGCCCGTCGTCCTGGACACGCACCACCAGCGACTCCCCGCGCACCAGCGAGATCACCGCGGAGCGGGCCCCGGCGTGCTTGCGGACGTTGGTGAGCGCCTCCTGCGCGATCCGGTAGGCGGCCACCTCGACCGCCGCGGGCAGGTTCGCCAGGTCGCCCTCGATCTCGACGGCGACCCGGGGCGTACCCTCGACGGCCAGTGCCCGTACGGCCCCGGCCAGGCCGAGGTCGTCGAGGGTCGGCGGGCGCAGGCCGTACACCAGCTCCCGGATCTCCTGGCTGACCGCGTCCATCCCGCTGCGCAGCTCCAGCAGGAGCCGGTCGGCCGAGGCGGGGGCGGTGCGCAGGCTGATCCTGGCCATGTTGATCGACATCGCCATGTCGGTCAGCGCGTGGCCGAGCCCGTCGTGCAGGTCCCGGCGCAGGCGACGGCGCTCCTCCTCGCGGGCGGCGAGGATGCGCTCCCGGGAGCGCTGCAGGTCGGCGGTCATCCGCACCGCGTGCGCCACGTCGGCGACGTACGGGGTGGCGACGGCGATCAGACGGTCGTTGTGCGCCGCGGCGAACCTGCGGGGGCCGGGGGAGCCGAGGAGCAGCCGCCCGACCGGCTCGCCGTGCCAGACCAGCGGTATCTCGCGTGGCGCCGGGTTCAGCAGGCCGACCTGTACCTGCCGGGCACCGGGCTCGTACACCTCGACCGCGACCCCGGTGACGCTCAGCCCGTCCTTGACCACCGCGGCGACGGCGGCCAGCGCGTTGGCCGGCTCGGTGTCGCGGACCTCCCTGGCCAGGCGGGCGGCGAACGCCCGCGGGTCACCGTGCGTGCCGTACATGAGCCGGTCCACCAGGGTCCGGAGCCGCTGCCGGAGCGGGTGGAAGATCACTCCGGCGAACAGGGCCGCCACCAGGCCACCGATCCGGTCGTAGCCCGACAGCGCCAGCCCGGCGACCGCGCCGACCGCGTAGACGGCGCTGATGATGGTGATCAGCCCGGCGGCGACGAAGGTGCGGCTGACCACGGTGTCGATGCCGTAGAGCCGGTAGCGCATCGCGGAGAAGGCGATGGACAGCGGGAGCATCACCGACCAGAGCGTGCCCACCAGCCACATCTCCTGCCCGAGGAGCAGGAACGCGATGTGGACCGCGAAGGCGCTCAGCGGCCAGGCGATCTGGCGGCGGAGCACCGGCCCGGCCCGCCGGAAGCGCAGGACCAGGGAGACCAGGGCGATGACCGCGAGGCCGACGATCGCCTGGCTCGTGCTGTGGTGCACCGGGGTGGCGTAGGGGGCGAAGGCGTCCACCCCGAGCGGGTTGGGGATGACCCTGGGCCAGGGATACTGCGTGTAGCCCGCCGCGGAGCGGAAGGTGGCGTTCACGATGCCCACGGCCATCATGATCACGGTCAGCGCCACCACCGGCCGCCAGCGCCGCGAGGGCAGCCGGCCGTCGGGGGAGAAGAGCGGGAGCAGGACCGTCAGAAACCCTCCGCCGATCATCCAGCCCGGGATCACCCCCAGGCGGAGATATCCGGCCAGGACCACGTCGCCGGCGGCCGCCGCGCGGAGCATCGTCATGTTGGTGAACACGTAGAGCGCGCAGCCCAGCCCGCCGAAGTACATCAGCCGGGCCGGGATCCGGGGCGCGCCGCGGAACAGCAGGAACGCACCCACCGCCGGGAAGGCGATCCCGGCCACGAGGTCGGGCGTGGCGCTGACCTCCCGGGACCACTCGGGCGGCAGGTCCATGAAGATCATGAGCCCGGTCACGGTGAGCGCCGCCGAGACGACGGCCGTCGCGACCATGGCGAACCGCAGCGGCACGCCGACCGGCCGGGGCGTGAGCGGCGTGGCGGGCTGCGGCGCGGTCACGGTGACCGCGCCGACGGCCCGCCGGGGCACGCCGTCCGCGCCGGCGAGCACCCGGATGCGGTCGCGCATCCGCGTGTCCATCCCTACCTGCCCATGTCACCGGGGTTGACCAGGCCCGACTCGTACGCGACGACGACGAGCTGGGCCCGGTCGAACAGCCCCAGGTGGTCCAGCAGCTTGACCACCGACTGCGAGACCGACCGCTCGGAGACCGACAGGGTCGCCGCGATCTGCCGGTTGGTCAGCCCCCGGGCCACCAGCTTCATCAGGTCCAGGTCGGCGTCGCCGAGACCGGCCAGGCGGGGCGGGGCGGCCGGGTTGGCGTGCCCGGCGAAGGCCGCGATCAGCCGGGTGGTGACGGCCGGGTCGATCAGCGCGTCACCGGCCTGCGCGGCCCGTATCGCGGTGATGAGCTGCTCGGGCGCCGAGGTCTTGAGCACGAAGCCGCTCACCCCGGCCCGCAGCGCCGCGTAGAGGTTGTCGTCCGTGCCGAAGGTGGTCATCATGATGACCTTCGGCGGCGCGTCGTCGGCCAGGATCCGCCGGGCCGCGGTCAGCCCGTCCAGCCGGGGCATCTGGATGTCCATCAGCACCAGGTCGGGTGAGGTCTCCCGGACGACCGTGATCGCCTGCTCGCCGTTCTCCGCCTCGCCGACGAGTTCGAAACCGGGTTCGCTGTCCAGCACCACGCGCAGGCCGGTGCGGACCAGCGCCTGGTCGTCGACGATCACGATCCGCACCCCCGGCAGGGCAGGCGCCTGCTCGTCGGCCGCGGCGGCGCGCGGGGGCGCGGGTTCGGCCGGCCGCGCGGTCACCGCCCCGGCGGGCGGGTCGAGGTGGACCGCCTGGGCGAGCATGTCGGACTCCAGGCGCTGCAAGGTGGCGCTGAGGTCGAGGCCGAGCTCGTCGCGGAGCATCGTCCTGGCCCGGCGGAGCGCCCCGAGCGCGTCGCCCTGCCTGCCGTTGCGGTACAGGGCCAGGGCGAGCAGCCGCCAGGCCTCCTCGCGCAGCGGGTGGGCCGAGGCGTGCGCCTCCAGGTCGGGGACCAGGGCACCGGAGTGCCCGAGTACGAGCCCCGCGTCGGCGCGGCGCTCGACCGCGATCAGCCGCAGCTCCTCCAACCGGCCCGCCTCGGTCACCGCCCACGGCAGGTCGGAGAACTCGGCCAGCGCGGGCCCCCGCCACAACGCGAGGGCGGCGTCCAGCCGCTCCCACATCTCGGCCGGCGTGCCTTCGGTCTTGACCGCGCTCTCGAATCTCCAGGCGTCGACCTGGCCGGTGGAGGCACGCAGCGCGTATCCCGGCGGGGCGGAGACCAGAACCTCGGCCTCCTCGCGCGGGGCGCGGCCGGGCTCCAGGGCACGCCGCAGACGCGAGACGTATCCCTGGATCGTGGACAGGGCCTGGGTGGGCGGCTCGCCGGGCCAGAGTTCGTCGATGAGCGTGCTCACCGGGACGGCCCGGCCGCCGGCCACCAGGAGCCGGGCCAGCACCGCCATCTGGCGTTGACCTCCGAGGTCGAGCACCGCGTCGCCGTGGCACGCCTGGAATGGCCCGAGAGCGTGAAATGTCAGCATTGCAGGCGTAAGGGTAGAGCTACCTGGGTCAACGTCATAGAGCGATACCCACCATCGTTCGCAGGCTGTAAGAAATCATCGGGGGTCAGATCTCTACATTCAAGTTGACCGGAAGTACCGCTTCAACCACCGTGCCCCCTTCGGGGGGCGATGTGATTATGCAGGTTCCACCCAGTTCGGCGGCGCGCTCGCGCATCGACGCCAGGCCGATCCCCGAACGCCGGTCGGCCGGGATACCGATCCCGTCGTCGCTCACCCGGACCGCCAGGTCGTTCTCGCCGCGCTCCAGCGAGACCCGCACCGTCCCGGCCCCGGCGTGCTTGCGGACGTTGGTCAGCGCCTCCTGGACGATCCGGTACGCGGCCACCTCGGCCGCCGCGGGCAGTCCCGCGAGGTCGCCCCTGACCTCGACCGCGACACCGGGGCCCGCCATCTCCGCCACCGCCCCGGCCAGCCCGAGGTCGTCCAGGGCGGGCGGGCGCAGGCCGTAGACCAGATGCCTGATGTCGCTGGTGACGCTGTCCATGCCCACGCGCAGCTCGGTCAGCAGGCGCTCGGCGATGTCGGGCGAGGCGTGCAGGGAGTGCCGGGCCGCGTTGATCGACATCGCCATGCCGCTGAGCGACTGGCCGAGACCGTCGTGCAGGTCACGGCGGAGGCGCCGGCGCTCCTCCTCGCGGGTGGTGACGATCCGCTCGCGGGAGCGTCGCAGCGCGCCGACCAGCCGGACCGCGTGGGCGGCGTCGGCCACGTAGGGTGTGAGCGCGGCGATGACCCGCTCGTTGTGCGCCGCGGGCAGGCGCCTGGCCCCGGGCGGGCCGATGAGCAGACGGCCGACGGGCTCCCCGTGCCACACCAGGCGGACCTCGCGGACCACCTCGTCCAGCGTGCCCGCCACGGTCTCCTCCGGCCAGTCGTCCTTGAAGCGCACGCCGGTCCCGGTGACCCCGAGCCCCTCGCGGAGTACGTCCAGGGTGGCGACCAGCCCGCCCACCGGGTCGGTCCGCTGCAGCCGCCGCCGCAGCTCCTCGGCCAGCGCCACCGGATCACCCTTGCTGCCGTAGAGCAGGCGGTCGGCGGCGCGCTGGAGCAGCCGCCGCAGCGGGTGGAAGAACGCCCCCGCGCAGAGCGCCGCGATCAGGCCGCCGACCGGGTCCACGCCGGACAGGAACAGGCTGGAGGCGGCGCCCGCCGCCACGTACACGCCGCCGATCACACCGACCAGCCCCGCCCCGACCAGGGTTCTGGTGATGAGCGTGTCGATCCCGTACAACCGGTGCCGCAGCACGGAGAAGGTGATCGCGGCCGGGACGAGCGGGATGGTGAACGAGGCCAGCCACCACACCGGGTTGCCGATCACCCCGGGGACGATGACGGTGGCGATCGCGATCAGCGGCCAGAGGATCTGCCTGCGCTCCTCGGTGCTCGCCCGCCGGAACCGCACGGCCAGCGAGACGAAGGCCAGGATGATGGCGGCGTTGATGAGCTGGTCCAGGACGAGTTGCAGCCGGTAGCGGGGCGAGTCCCAGCCCGGCTGGTCGTAGGGCAGGAACTCCGCGCGGAGCGTGGCGGCGGTCAGCAGCGCGACCGCGACCCAGGGCAGCGGGCGCCAGCGCGGCGAGGGCAGCCTGCCGTCCGGGTAGAGCAGCGGCAGCAGCACGGTCATGAACAGGACGGTCAGCCTCCAGCTCACGTCGACGACCGTCCAGATCGCGTCGGGCAGGAATATCCATTCCTGTCTCGTGTCGAGGGCCGCGAGGTTCATCGTGAGGCTGTTCAGCGCCGAGCACAGCCCGCCCAGGCAGAGCAGCCAGCCGATGACCAGGCGGGGACGCTGGAAGACCAGCAGCGCGCCGAGGATGGGGAACGCGGTGCCGGCCACGTCCTCCGGCGCGAACGGCAGGGGCGTGTAGGAGGGCTGCGGCAGCTGGGCGGTGACCCAGATGTTGACGGACTCCATGGCCACCGACACGGTGGCGATCAGTACCGCGGCGATCCGTGCCTGTACAGGCGACGGCGTGGGGAACAGCCGGTTCAGCCCGCGCATCGCCTCGGCCCTTTCATGTCGTGCTTAAAGGGACTTTAACCGGTTTAAGCCACAAACTTATCAATGAGCGATCAACGGGGAGTGGATCCCGCACGTCGGCGAGGGGACGGCCGATCGTGAGCACGCCTGCCGCGGCCACCGGACCGGCGGCGCCGGCGGCCGTCCGGCGCGCGGCTCCCGGGGGACCGACCGGGAACGACGGCCGGCGGCGTTCGGGCACGGCTCTCCTCGAACGCCGCCGGAGAACATGAGGGGATCAGGCGATCACGTCACGTCGTACCGGCCTGACTCCAGGAGCCATTCCAGCTGGGCCCGCGGGGCCACGAGGAACGCGCACGCCACCTCGGTGATCCGCTCGGCCCGGTCGGCCGGGAGCCCGAACCGGTCGAACAGCTCGGGCAGCCGCCGGGCCGCGGTCCGCAGGTCCTCGGCCCCGCGGGCGACGCGCTCGTTCACCCACGCCACGGCGCCGCTGTCGGAGAGGCCGAACGCCGTGGCGGCGACCGTCACGTAGTTGTGCACGTCGCCGTTGGCGCGCTCCTTGGGGTGGGAGGCGACGTCGTTGCACCACGCGGTGACGTCGTTGCAGGCGTCCACCAGCGTCCGCCAGGTGGCGCTCTCCCGCAGCCGTGCGGGCACCTCCACCCCGAGGCAGGGTTCCACCAGGTCGAACAGGTACGGCCCCGCGGTCCCCCGGCGCAGCCGGGGATACTCGCCCGGGGAGGGCACCCGCCCCGCGCACCGGTTCTCGGCCTCGGCCCGGCACGCCCGGCCCTGGGCCGCGAGTCCCGCCAGGAACCGCCGGCGCCATCTGGGGCTCATCCGTTCCGCGGTGGTCTCCCACAGGTCCGCGAAGGCGACCTCGACGGGGAGACGGGGCTCTGCGGAGGCGCCCGCGGCCGAGACGTCCACGGTCGAGGCGTCCACGGTCGAGACGTCCGCGGTCGAGGCGTCCACGGTCGAGACGTCCGCGGCCGAGACGTCCGCGCCGGGGCGGGACCCGGTGGGGGCGTCCGCGATGCGGGCGAGCCGCGCGAAGGCGGTCTCGACGGCCTCGGCCGCCCGCCCGGCCGGCTTCTCGTCCCACTCGTCGTCGAAGTGGAACAGCCAGGTGAGCCACTTGGCGAACAGCAGCGCCGCGTCCACGCCGGAGCCGGCGAAGGCGCGCCCGGCCATCCGCTCGAACCCGGCGCGGGAGTGCGTCTCCAGGCCGACCTCGCGAGCCCAGCGGGCGAGCTCGGCCCCGACCAGGTCGACCTCGGGGTGCATGGCGCACGGCACCGCCAGGGCCGGGACCAGGCGGGTGAGGGGCAGCAGCAGCGTCGCGGCGGGTGTGGGGCCCTCCTCCCGCCGGGGCGGTGCGAGGAGGGCCGGATTCCGTGGCCGGGTCTGGGCCGGAGGCCGCGACGCCGCCGGGAAGGGGAGCGGAGCCCGGGACCGCGATCGGGGTGACGTCGCGGGCTGCGGCCGGGCCGGAGCCTGGGATGGAGGCGAGATCCGGGCGTGCGGCCGGGACGGGGCCGGAAGCGCGGGCGGGATCGGGGGCGGGGTTTGGGGCTGGGGCGGAGATTGAGGCAAGGTCTGCGGCAGGGGTCGGGGTCGGGACGGGGGCTCGTCGAGGGCTGGTACGGGGGCCACTACAGCGGACCGAACAGCCGGCGGCCGGCCGTCTCCGGGCCGGGGGGCGCGGGAAGCGGGCGAGGCGTCTCGGCCGGCTCGCCCGCCCGTCCGGCGCCGTCGGCGTGTGCGTACCCGCGGGCGCGGCCCGGTCGGCGGTGGAGGAGCTCGGTGCCCATCGTTTACTCCTTGGTTACTCGGTGAGCTGTGATCGTCACTCTAGGTGACGATAGCGAGGCGATTCCAAGAGCCACTCCAGGTGCGCCCTGGAGATGGTCAAGAAAGCGCACACCACCCGCATCACCTCGCGCGAGGGGCCGAACCCGAGGCCGTGCCGCTCCACGAGCACCGGGATCACCCGGGCGGCCGTCCACAGCTCCTCCATCCGGTCCGCGACACGGTCGACCGCCTCCTCCGTGACCACGGCCGTGGAACGTTCCACAAATCCGGCCGCCGCGCTCGCACGGCCGTCCCGGGTGGCGAGGTCCAGACACCGGGCGGCCACGTCGCCGCTCGCCTCGACGACCGCCCGCCACCGCGGGCTCGCGCGCAACGGCTCGGGCACCTGCACCCCGGTGCAGGGTTCCACCAGGTCGAACAGGTAGCGCCCGAAGGCGTTCCTGGCCCGTCCGGGGCAGTCCCCGGGCGAGGGCACGCCACCGGCCGGCGCCTCGTGCGCGGTCAGTGCCTCATGCTGGGCGGCCAGCCCGGCCAGGAACCGCTCGCGCCAGGCGTCGTCCATGCCGGGCACGCAGGACTCCCACAGGCCGGCGAAGGAGCGCTCCAGCGGCGCCGGGCCCGGCTCGCCGCCGGCGGCCACCGTGAGGATCCCGGCGAGCGCCCCGGGCTCCTCACGGATCCGGGACATCCAGGTCAGCCAGCGGGCGAACATCTCCGCCGCGCCGGGTTCGCCACCGGCGAACGCCCGCGCGGCCAGCCGATGGACGGCGGAGTCGGCGGGGTCGGCGCCCAGCCCCGCCGCGCGCGACCACTCGATCGCCGCGGCACCGATCCGGTGCGCCGCCGGGTGCGCGGGACAGGGCACCGCCATCGCCGCGAGCCGCTCGGTGAGCCGGGCCAGCGGCCCCGGCGGCCGGTGAAGTTCGGTGAGCATCGTCTTCCCCCCGGGATGGAACTTCCAGCGGTCCCGGTCGCACACTGTAAGAGGAGAAAGGGCCGGTCACGGGGAGGCGCGACGGTCCTGATGCGGCATCTCACCGCTCTTCCCCGTAACGTGTGCGAAACACTGAGCGGGCAGACTGAGAGACCAGTAGGCGTGTCGCACCACGTCGGAATGAAGGAGAAGCCTTGGACCGCCAGCAGGAGTTCGTTCTCCGCACCCTTGAGGAGCGCGACATCCGGTTCATCCGGCTGTGGTTCACCGACGTGCTCGGGTTCCTGAAGTCGGTGGCCATCGCTCCGGCCGAGCTCGAGGGGGCCTTCGCCGAGGGCATCGGCTTCGACGGCTCGGCGATCGAGGGGTTCGCCCGGGTCTACGAGTCCGACATGCTCGCCAAGCCGGATCCGTCGACGTTCCAGATCCTGCCGTGGCGCAGCGAGACGCCCGGCGTCGCCCGCATGTTCTGCGACATCCTCATGCCGGACGGCTCCCCGTCCCACGCCGACCCGCGCTGGGTGCTCAAGCGCACCCTGGCCAAGGCCTCCGACATGGGCTTCAGCTTCTACACCCACCCGGAGGTCGAGTTCTTCCTGCTGAAGAACCGCCCCGAGCGCGGCGAGCGCCCCGAGCCGATCGACGACGGCGGCTACTTCGACCACACCCCGCACAGCTCGGGGCACGACTTCCGGCGTAACGCGATCATGATGCTCGAGTCGATGGGCATCTCGGTGGAGTTCAGTCACCACGAGGGCGCGCCCGGCCAGCAGGAGATCGACCTGCGCTACGCCGACGCCCTCACCACTGCCGACAACATCATGACCTTCCGCCTGGTCATGAAGGAGGTCGCGCTGGAGCAGGGCATCTGGGCCTCGTTCATGCCCAAGCCCTTCACCGAGCACCCCGGCTCCGGCATGCACACCCACATGTCGCTCTTCGAAGGCGACCGCAACGCCTTCTACGAGCCCGGCGCCGACTACCAGCTCTCCAAGATCGGCCGTTCCTTCATCGGCGGCCTGCTCACGCACGCCGCGGAGATCACCGCCGTCTGCAACCAGTGGGTCAACTCGTACAAGCGGCTCTGGGGCGGCGCCGAGGCGATCGCCGGAGCCGGCGGTGAGGCCCCGAGCTACGTCTCCTGGGGTCACAACAACCGCTCGGCCCTGGTCCGGGTGCCGATGTACAAGCCGCACAAGGGCGGTTCCACTCGTATCGAGTTCCGCTCGCTCGACTCCGCCTGCAACCCCTACCTGGCCTTCGCGGTGATCCTGGCGGCCGGTCTGCGGGGCATCGAGCAGGGCTACGAGATGCCTCCCGGTGCCGAGGACGACGTCTGGGCACTCACCTCGGCGGAACGGCGGGCGCTGGGCATCCAGCCGCTGCCGCAGTCGCTGGACGAGGCCATCACGGTCATGGAGCGCAGCGAGCTCGTCGCCGAGACCCTCGGCGAGCACGTCTTCGACTACTTCCTGCGCAACAAGCGCACCGAGTGGCGCGAGTACCGCCGGCAGGTCACCGAGTTCGAGCTGGGCCGCTACCTGCCCGTCCTGTAGCCGCCGGTACGGCGGGCATCCGGGGCGCCCGCCGTCCATCGTGGCGGCGGGCCGGGAGCCTTCCCGGCCCGCCGCCGCACGGCCTTCCCGGCCCGTCGCGCGGCTCGCCCGGCGCGCCGTTCCCGGTTCTCCGTACGTCCGTCGTTCCCGCGTCGGCTCTTCACGCCCGCCCTCTCGCGCGGCCGCCGGTGCCGTGCGTCCGCTCCCGCGGCGGTGAGGGAGGGGGCGGTTCCTCCCGGCCCGGACGCCCGGGGCCCTTCTCCGGACAGCACTGAATAGTGCGGAAAGTCATGACGGGCGGTGCGGGGGCGTGTACTCTGTCGCCTCCGCCGGAACGTCATATCCGCGTTACCGCCGGCTAACGGAAGTGTCATGGGCCCCGAGTTCGCTGTATGTACAAGCACTCCGGTAAAATCGGTTGTCCGTTTAGCGTGATTTACAAGGACTAATCGCCATGTAGGCGACAGGAGGTGTGGCATGACGACGGCTGCCGAGCTGCAGACCGTGCTGACCGTTCCCGCGCGTTTCCGCGGGCCCGAAGGGGTCGCGAACGGCGGATGGATCGCGGGCACGGTCGCCGAGGCGTTGCACGGCGCCCGGCACGACTCGGCCGTCGAGGTCACGCTGCACGCGCCGACCCCGCTCGACGCCGAGCTGTCCCTGCGCCACCTCGCGAACACCGCGACCCTCACCCGCGGTGACACCCTGCTCGTCGAGGCGATCACGGTCGCCGAGCAGCTCGACGCCCCGGCCTTCGTACCCTTCAACGAGGCGGCGCGCGCCGAGCGCGGCTTCCCCGGCCTCGTCGCGCACCCGTTCCCCGGCTGCTTCGCCTGCGGCCTGCGCGAGCCCGGCGACGGCCTGCGGATCTTCCCCGGCCCGGTGCCCGGCACCGACCTGGTCGCGGCCGGCTGGCGGGTGCCGTTCACCGTCACCGACACCGACGGCGTCGTCCCCGACGCGATCGTCTGGGCCGCGCTCGACTGCGCCACCGGCTGGGCGCACTTCGGCCCCGGCGAGTCCGCCCTGCTGGGCCGGCTGACCGCCCGGGTCCACCGCCGGGTCTACCCCGGCGGCACCTACTCCGTGGTCGCCCGCGCCACCGGGCGCGAGGGCCGCAAGCTCTTCGGCGAGAGCGCCGTCTACGAGGTGGACGGCACCCTGGTCGCCGCGGCCAAGGCCGTCTGGATCACCCCGGCCTGACCCGCGTCCGGGCGGGCCGCCGCTCCGCCGGGCCGTCGCGGCGGGGGTTGTCAGCGCGATGACAACCCCCGCCGGATAAATCGCTCTCCACGGTGGAGCTTTCCACGGGACGTGCGATTAGGTTCGGCGGGCATGGCCTCCCCTTCCGCCGCGCCGCGGGATCTCGCGGCCCAGCCCGTGCCGTGGTTCGAGCGCCTCCTGGTCGTCCTGTTCGTCGTCGTGCCGTTCCTCGCGGTCCTGGCCGCCGTCCCCTTCGCGTGGGGGTGGGGGCTCGGCTGGCGGGACGTGGCCGTCGCCGCGGCGATGTACCTCATCACCGGTTTCGGCGTCACCGTCGGCTACCACCGGCACTTCACCCACCGCTCCTTCCAGGCCGACACCTGGCTGCGCGTGGTGCTGGCGATCGCCGGGGGCATGTCGCTGCAGGGACCGGTGATCCGCTGGGTGGCCGACCACCGGCGGCACCACAAGTACGCCGACAGGGAGGGCGACCCGCACTCGCCCTGGCGGTTCGGGCCCGGGTTCGCGGGGCTCGCGCGGGGACTCTTCCACGCCCACGTCGGCTGGCTGTTCAGCCCGGAACGGACCTCGCGGCGGCGTTTCTGCCCCGACCTTCTCGCCGACCGGCCCATCAGGTTCCTCTCGCACAACCTGACCTACGTGCCGGTCGTCCTGCTCTCGATCGCTCTGCCCGCACTGGCCGGGGGCCTGTGGGGCGGGTCCTGGCAGGCCGCGCTCACCGCCGGGTTCTGGGGCGGGCCGGTCCGCATCTTCGTCCTGCACCACGTGACCTGGTCGATCAACTCCGTCTGCCACACGTTCGGGAAGGAGGAGTTCTCGGTCAGGGACCGCTCCCGCAACGTCCGGTGGCTCGCCGTGGTCTCCCTGGGGGAGGCGTGGCACAACCTGCACCACGCCGACCCCACCTGCGCCCGGCACGGGGTGCTCCCCGGGCAGGTCGACCCGAGCGCCCGGCTGATCTGGCTGTTCGAACGCGCGGGCTGGGTCAGGGACGTCCGCTGGCCGGACCCGGACCGGATCGCCGCCCGGCGCGTCGCCCGCTCCGCCTGAGGCGGTCCCGCCGCCTTCGTGAGAGCGACCTCGTCGCTCCCCGAAGGCGGCCCCTGAGCGGCCCCGCCCCGGCGCCCCCGCGTCCCGGTTCAGCGGGTGAGACGATCGGCGAGCAGCGCGGCGCAGCGGTCGTCGAAGAGGATCGTGTAGTGGTTGCAGTCGTCGACCACCTCGTCCTCCAGCGCGGGCAGCCGCGCGGTCCAGACGGCGGCGAGCTCGTCGGGCATCATGCCGACCGGCTGGTTCAGCAGCCCTCGCGGGGCGCGCAGCAGCGACAGCGGAGACGCGATCGCGTGCAGCGCGGCACCGATCGCCTCGCCCTGGGTGAGCATCCACCGGCCGTCCTGGCGGACCGCCTCCTCCCGCGCCCGCGAGCGCACCGCGTCCTCCGGCCCGGACGCGTCGTATCGGACGTACTCCTCCGCCGCCTCGTTCCAGGCGTCTGCGAAGGCGGGGTGCGCCCTGAAGAAGTCGACGTACGCGTCGGCGCCCGGGAAGGTCCGGCGCA
Organism: Streptosporangium fragile; assembly: GCF_039534445.1. NCBI lineage: Bacteria > Bacillati > Actinomycetota > Actinomycetes > Streptosporangiales > Streptosporangiaceae > Streptosporangium > Streptosporangium fragile. The sequence continues at coordinate 197,166 of NZ_BAAAVI010000004.1, forward strand.
GCCGCTCGATGGCCGGGCCGAGCGTGGCCTCCAGCACCGCGTCGGGGTCGGCGCCCGCGGGCGTCGGCATCGGCAGGCCGCCGTCGATCAGTACCACCCTGGCGTAGTCGCGGCCGGCCGCGGCGAGAGCGGTGACGTAGGCACCCATCGAGTGGCCGGCCAGTACGATGTCGGACTCCGCGCCCACCGACCGGGCGACCAGGTTCACGTCCTCGGCGTGCCGCGGCAGGCCGTACGGGCCGGGGAGCCCGGCGCTGTGGCCGCGGCCGCGCAGGTCCATCGCGACCAGCGACCAGCCGGCGGGCAGCCGGCGGGCGACACCGGACCAGGACATCAGCGAGGCGGTGATGCCGTGTACGGCCACGATGACGCGCGGGCCGGTGCCGAACCTGGCGACGCGCATCGTGCCGCCGGGGACCTCGACATCGCCGAAGACAGGGTTCAAAGGGGATCTCCTCGGGGGTCGGCGGGGGCGGGCGCGGCCGCGCCGATCCGTCCGGTGCCGATCCGTCCGGGTCCGTATGGCGGCGTCCCGCCGGACCAGTCTGCCACCCGCCCGGCCGGGGCCGGATCGGCGGGTCCCGGCGATCAGCGGGCCGCCCCGGCGTTTCGTGCGGCCGCCGCCTGCCCGGCGGGACCGGGGCGACGGACCCCGGCGCGGGAGCATGTCCTGTTTCCGCCCATAATTCATTGCATGAGAATTACCGTCATCGAGCACGAGGCAGGGGCCGGGCTGGGATTCTTCGCCGGATGGCTGGCGGACTCCGGCGCGACATGCGAGGTCATCCGGCCGTACCTGGGTGAGACCGTGCCCGGCCGCGCCGCGGACGGGCTGATCGTCCTCGGTGGCGAGGCGGCCGCCTGGGAGGACGAGCAGTACCCCTGGCTGCCCGCCACCCGCGACCTGATCCGCGCGTCCGTCGAGGAAGGCGTGCCGACGCTGGGGATCTGCCTGGGCGCCCAGCTCATGACGCTCGCCTGCGGGGGCGCCGTAGAGCGTGGCGGGCACGGCCTTGAGGTCGGGGCGACCGAGATCGTCCCGCTGCCCGCCGCGGAGACCGATCCGCTGTTCGCCGGGCTGGACCCCGCCCCGGCCGTGCAGTACCACCGCGACGCGATGACGGAGCTCCCTCCGGACGCGGTGCCGCTGGCCACCGGGGACCCGTACCCCAACCAGGCCTACCGGCTGGGGGAGCGGGCCTGGGCGGTGCAGTTCCATCCGGAGGCCACCCCGGACATCTTCGCCGACTGGACGGCCGGGTCGGCCGACCACCTGAGCGACCTTGGGCACTCCGTCGACGACCTCAACACCCGGGTGAAGGAGGCGGAGGAACGTCTCGTCGGCGCCTGGCGGCCGCTGGCGCGGGCGTTCGCCCGCGTGGTGAGCGGCGGGTGAGCCGGGCCGTGGGTGAGCCGGGCGGTGAGCGGACCTGGTGGTGGGCGAACCGGGCGGCCACCGGGGGGACGGGAGACGGGCGGCAAGTGATCGACCATTGAGATCCAAGGCGCTCCCGTTAGACCGATGGTGTGAGTGATGAGACCCGTCCCTCGCGGCGACGGGGGCGCCCGATGACCCGACGGGAACGCCGCCGCCTTCGCAAGCACCCGCCTCCCCCGCTCAACACCTCCCTGCAGGACGTGTGCTCGCACCAGGAGATGTGCCTGGCCCACTACATCCGGGAAAAGGGCGGCATGCCCCTCCACTTGTCGAACCTGTTCGCGGGGTGGGCGGGGTACGCGGCGCTGAGCGCGCAGTGCTTCCAGTGGCCCGGGCCCCTGATGCTCGTGGTGTTCCCCGGCGAGGCGCTCCTGGTGATCTTTTTCGGGCTCGTGGTCTACCGGAACGAGGGTCATCGGGGCTGGTGCCGGATCCTGCGATCGCTGGACCTCGCCAACGTATTCAGTCCTCGGAAACTCGCCTCCTCGTTCCTGCGCTGCCTGCGGACGCGAGGACAGGCTCCCGGCGGGACCGCCGGTGACAAGTGACCGGTCAGTGAGATCCAAGGCGGCGCTGTTAGAACGGTGGCATGAGTGACGAGATTCACCCGCTGAGCCGGAGAGAAGGCCCCGAACCGCCGCCGGAACCCGGCAAGGTGCCGCTCGACACCTCCCTGCCCGACGCGTGCCGGACCCGGGAGATGTGTTTCGCGCTTCAGGTGCAGTCGGTGGGCGGCATGGACTGGTTCATCGGTGGCCTGCTGATCCAGTGGGTGCTGGCTGCGGCGCTGGGGGGGATCGGCGCCCTCTTCGAGGGGCCGCTGCTCTTCGTCATCGTCATGGGGCTGGTGCTCTCGCTCGTCCTGTTCGGGTTCGTGGCCTATCGGATCGACGGGCACCGCGGTTGGTGCTGGATCCTGCGCTCGCTGTACTTCCTGGAGAGCGTCGAGAGATTCGCCCAGGTGCTGAGGAGGTTCTCCCGCTGGATCCTGCGGCCCTTCCGCCCGGTCCTGCGGTTCCTCGGCTGGATCCTGCGGCCCTTCGTCTGGCTCTTCAAGCTCCTGTCCAGGCTCAGTCAGCTCTAGCGGCGACTCCAGCGGTAAATCGTAATCGTCTGATTACGGTCCGGACCCGCTAACGACGCCGTGCGGTTTCCGGATTAGCCTGTGCGGCGACGCTCCGGATGCCTGGGGCGCGAGCCGGGGGCGGGAATCCGGTGCGGAGGCGCCACGTCGATCCCGCCCGGCCGCCGGGGACCCAGGTGCATAGGATCGCCGGAAACGTGCACCTTTGATCGCTCGGGGTAGGAATGTGGGGAGGGCACCCGTGCGTGTGATCGAAGACGAGGGAGGGTCGGTGGACACCGTGCCCCGGATGCAGACGACCGCCGGCCGGCTGGCCCGGCTCGGGTTCGCCGACGGGGCCAGGGCCGAGCGCCTGCTCGACGAGCTGGGGCCCGAGGCCGTGGGGGATATCGCGCTGCTCGACGCGCTGGTCGGCACGGCCGATCCGGACCTGGCACTGACCTCGCTGAACCGGCTGGCCGAGCGGGATCCCAGCGTCCTCGGAGCGCTCCGCTCCGACCCCGGCCTCCGCGCCCGGCTGCTCGGCGTCTTCGGGGTCAGCGCCGCGCTCGGCGACCACGTCGTCAGGCATCCGGAGCACTGGCCCCTGCTCGGCGGGGCGTCGGCCGTGGAACGCCCGACGGAGGCGGAACTCCGCGCGCAGCTGCTGCTCGCGGTCGGCGCCGAGCCCGACGACGCGGAGCCGGTGGCCGCGGACGGCTCCACCGCCACCCTGTCCGCGCTGCGCGTGGCCTACCGGGGCCGCCTGCTCCACCTGGCCGCACGGGACGTCACCGGCGCCGCCTCGCTGTCCGAGGTCACCGCCGAGCTGTCCGACCTGGCCGCGGCCGCGCTGGAGGCGGGACTCGCCATCGCCCGCTCCCAGCACCCTGAGGCGGGCGCGGTGCGGCTGGCCGTCATCGGCATGGGCAAGTGCGGGGCGCGCGAGCTCAACTACATCAGCGACGTCGACGTCGTCTTCGTGGCCGAGCCGCGCGAGGGCCCGGACGGGACCGTCGACGAGCACCGGGCGGTCCAGCTCGCCACCCGCCTGGCCCAGGGCATGATGCGCGCCTGCTCCGCGAGCACCCCCGAGGGGTCGCTGTGGCAGGTCGACGCGGCGTTGCGCCCGGAGGGCAAGGCGGGGCCGCTGGTCCGCACCCTCGCCAGCCACCAGGCGTACTACCGGCGCTGGGCCAAGACCTGGGAGTTCCAGGCGCTGCTGAAGGCCCGGCCGGTCGCCGGCGACGCCGAGCTCGGCGGGCAGTACGTCGACACGATGAACGAGATGGTCTGGCAGGCCGCCACCCGCGAGAAGTTCGTCGAGGACGTTCAGGCCATGCGCCGCCGGGTTGAGGCCCACATCAGGGCCGGGGAGGCGGAGCGCCAGCTCAAGCTCGGTCCCGGCGGGCTGCGCGACATCGAGTTCGCCGTCCAACTGCTCCAGCTCGTCCACGGACGCCTCGACCCGCTGCTGCGCCGGCGTGCCACGCTCCCCGCGCTGGCCGCGCTCTCCCGGGGCGGCTACGTGGGCAGGGACGACGCCAAGGCGCTCGCCGAGGCCTACACGTTCCTGCGCCAGGTCGAGCACCTCATCCAGCTGCACCGGCTCCGCCGCACGCACGTGGTGCCCGAGGACACCGCCGACCTGCGCCGTCTCGGCCGGAGCCTCGGCATGACCTCCGACCCGGTGGGGGAGTTCACCACCCGGTGGCGGCGGCACGCCATGGAGGCGCGACGCCTGCACGAGAAGCTGTTCTACCGGCCGCTGCTGCAGGCCGTGGCCCGGCTGCCCGAGTCGGAGGACCGGCTGTCCACCGCCGCGGCCAAGGCCCGCCTGGAGGCGCTCGGGTACGCGGACCCGGGTGGGGCGCTGCGCCACATCAGCGCGCTGACCAGCGGCGTGTCGCGCCGCGCGGCGATCCAGCGGACCCTGCTGCCGGTCATGCTCGGCTGGTTCGCCGACGCGCCCGATCCCGACACCGGACTGCTCGGTTTCCGCCAGGTCTCCGACAAGCTCGGCGCCACCCCCTGGTATCTGCGGCTGCTGCGCGACGAGACCGCCGTGGCCTCCCGGCTCGCCCGGATGCTCGGCACCAGCCGTTACGTGACCGGGCTGCTGATGAACGCGCCCGAGGCGGTCTCGATGTTCGGCTCCGACACCGAGCTCGTCCCCCGGCCCGCCGAGGCGCTGCTGACGGAGGCGCGGACCATCGTCGGCCGCCACCCCGGCGAGGCGGAGAGCGCGGTGACCGCGGTGCGCGGCCTGCGCCGCCGGGAGCTGCTGCGCACCGCCGTCGCCGACCTCTCCGGGATCATCGGCATCGAGGAGGTCGGCCAGGCGCTGTCCGGGCTCAACGACGTGACGATCCAGGCCGCGCTCGACGCCGCGGTCGGCAAGGTCGAGATGGAGCGTCGCGGCCCGCTGGGCACCAGGTTCGCGGTGATCGCCATGGGTCGCCTGGGCGGGATCGAGTCCTCCTACGGCAGCGACGCCGACGTGATGTTCGTGCACTCGCCGCTGGACGGCGTACCGGAGCGCGAGGCCACCGAGGCGGCCTTCGCGGTGGCCAACGAGCTGCGCCGCCTGCTGGCCCTGCCCGCCCCCGACCCGCCGCTGCTCATCGACCCGGACCTGCGCCCGGAGGGCCGCCAGGGGCCGTTGGTGCGCACCTTGGCCTCCTACGCCGCCTACTACGAGCGGTGGTCGTCGCCGTGGGAGTCCCAGGCGTTGCTGCGCGCCCGGTTCTCCGCGGGGGACGCCGAACTCGGCGTCGGCCTGCTCCACCTCGCCGACCCGCTCCGCTACCCGGCCGAGGGCATCTCCGACGCCGCCGTGCTGCAGATCCGCAAGCTCAAGGCGCGGATGGAGGCCGAGCGCCTGCCCCGTGGCGCCGACCCCGCCCTGCACACCAAGCTCGGCCCCGGCGGGCTGTCCGACGTCGAGTGGGTGGCCCAGCTGCTCCAGCTCCGGCACGCCGGGCGCCTGCCGTCGCTGCGGACCACGCGGACCCTGGAGGCGCTGAGCGCGGCCGTGGGGGAGGGCCTGCTCGCCGAGGCGGACGAGGCCGTGCTCGCCGACGCCTGGCGGTTCGCCTCCCGCATCCGCGACGCCATCATGCTGGTCCGGGGCCGGGCCGCCGACTCCATTCCGGTGGACCCCCGCGAGCGCATGCTCATCTCCCGTGCCCTCGGTTACCCGCCCGACGGCACGGAGGACTTCGTGGACGACTACCGCCGCGCCACGCGCCGCGCCCGCCGGGTCGTGGAGCGCGTGTTCTACGACGGCTGACCCGCGCCGCGGGTCCGCCGGACGGGCCCGCCCGTGCGACCGATCGCCGGGTGGGTCCGTCAGGGGCCGTGACGCGAGCCCGCCCCGGGGAGGTCCCGCGGAGCACCGGGTGGCGTCCGGAGGCATCGGGCGGTGTCCGGAAGGGGGCGCCCGATGCCCGGAGGCGCCGGGCGGCACCGAAGGAATCGAGGGAACCAGGGGAATCAGGGGAACCAAAGGAACCGGGCGTTCGGCGGCACCGGGGCATCGGGATCGGCCTGTTTTCCGGGATCGCGTTGCGCCGTCCGGGGCGGGCGTGTATCAACGGTCCGGGTGATCCTTTTGATATCCGTTTACCTTGACCTCGCCATCGGCCTGATCCTCGCCTTCCTCCTCCTGTCGCTCCTGGTGAGCGGGGTCAACGAGGGTTTCGTCCGGCTGCTCGGGATCCGCAGCAAGTTCCTGTGGGCCTATCTCCGGGACACGATGGACGGCGGCTCCGAAGACGGCGGGTCGTGGATACCGTCGAAGGTGGCCGACGTCTTCGCCAAGCTTCCCTTCTCCCGGCGGGATCCGCGCCCGGCGCACAGTCCCGACCCGGCGCCCGCCGTGGTCGAGCCGATGCCCGTCGACCCCGCCGAGGCCGAGGCCGCCCAGGAGGCCGTCGCGGTGCTCGCCAGGGCGGGCGCCGCCGGGGCACCCGTCACCGCGCCCGCGCCGCCGGTCGACATGACCGCCCGGCTGTACGAACGGATCCAGGAGATCGACCACCCCAAGGGAGCCCGCACCAGCATCGCGTACATCCCGCCCGAGCGGTTCTCCGGCGCGGTGATGGAGCTGGTCGCCGCCGAGGACGGCGGCGTCGAGGGCCTGCTCGCCAAGCTGGAGGCCATCCGCAGCCCGCTGGCCGGGCACCTCAGGGGCGTCTGGGAGGGCGCCCAGCGGGACATGCAGAAGTTCCGCCAAGGGGTGGAGAACTGGTTCGACGGCGAGATGCAGCGCCTGTCCTCGCTGTACGCCCGCTACGTCAAGTGGGTGGTGTTCGCGCTGGGCGTGGTGCTGACGCTGCTGTTCAGCATGGACTCGCTGGAGTACGCCAAGACCCTGCTGCGCGACAACGCCTACCGCGCCGGGGTGACCGCCCTCGCCGGCGGCGGCCAGGACGGCTACGCCGCGCTGCGGGACAGGTGCGCCGGCGGTGAGAACGGTCCCGCCGAGCCGTACGCGTGCGTGACCGAGGCCCTCAGCTCCCCGGCGCTGGTGAAGATCTTCGACCACGCCGTCGTGAGCATCGAGATCCCGCCCGACGGCTCCGGCGACCCGTCCTTCCGCTGGAACGGCGCCGCCTGGTGGGACCGGCTGACCACCCCGGGGCACTGGCCCGGCTACCTGATCACCGTGGTCGCGTTGCTGTTCGGGGCGTCGTTCTGGTGGGACGTGCTGCGCCGGCTGACCGGCGTCCGGGGCCACCGCCCGTAGCCGCGGACGCCGGTCGGCCGGTGCGGTCAGCGGAGCTCGGCCAGGAGCAGGTCGACCTGGGGCAGCGGATCGGGCCCGAACGGGCGGACCGCCACCGTGTCGGCCCCCGCCTCCCACAGCGACCTGACCACGTCGGCCGCGGCCTCGGGGGTGCCCACCGCCTGGGTGATCTGCTCGGGGGAGATGCCGAGGAACTCGGCCGTGCCCGCCGCGAGGGCGGCGCCGACGGAGGGGTCCTCGCCCAGGTAGAGGTTGGTGAAGACCACCAGTTCGTGACCGTCCTCGCCGATGACCTTCCGGGCGTCCCGGATCCGGTCGGGGCCGACGCCCTCGGGCAGGATCGTGCCCTGCGCCACCCGCCCCGACAGCTCCAGCGAGCGGGGCCGTACCACCCCGGCCAGGACCGGCGGCGGGTCGGCGGGCGGGTGCACCAGGCTGATGCCGTCCAGGTGCACGGCCCGGCCCCGGAGCGTGACCGTCTCACCGCGCAGCAGCCCGCGTACCGCCGAGATCGTCTCCTCCAGGAGCGCCAGCGGGGAGGGCGGGAGGGCGCCGGCCCGGCGCATCCAGTCTTGGACCCCGTGCCCGATGCCGGCCGCGAGCCGGTGCGGGTGCACGCGGGCCAGGTTGCCGAACTCCATGGCCAGCAGGGCGGGGTTGCGCAGCGGCGCCGGGGCGATGCCGATGCCGACGCGGAGCCGCTCGGTGACGGCGAGCGCTGTGGCCGCCGACGAGATGCCCCCGGTCCAGCCGAGGTCCTCCACCACCCAGACGTCCTCCACCTCGGTCGCGTCCAGATGGCGGCAGAAGGGGATGAGCGACTCGGGGGGAAGGTCGCGGTCGAACATGACGCCCAGGCGCATTTCTCTCCTACAGGTGTTACAGATAACGGAAGTATCCGGCGAGGTCCTCGATGACCGTTACGGGATCCGTCCGGATCTCGGTCCCGGTCCTCAGGGCATTGATCATTCTGCCCCGGCCGACGTAGACGCCGACATGGTGAGTGCTGACCTCGTCCTTCCCGACCCTGCCGTAGAACACGAGGTCCCCCGGCCGGGCCGCCGCGGCGGGGATCATCGTGAGCCTTCTGACGTGGTCGTCGGTGTTGCCCGGCCCCAGCACGTCCCGCCCGTAGGCGAGATGGTAGACCCAGCGGGCGAACCCCGAGCAGTCGAGGCCCCGGGTGCGGGTGGCCGGGCAGGGCTGGATCGCGCCCCGGTAGCCCTGGCAGGTGCCGAAGGACGGGCCGGGGGCCTCGTCGTGGCCGCCGCCCCACGAGTACGGGATCTCCCCGCCGGACCAGCCCGGCTGGTGCTGCCCGGCCTGGATCGCGTACGCGATGGCGGTGATCCGGTTGAGGGCGGCGGGCCGGGTCGGGACCGAGGCGCCGGCGGCGACGAGGATCACCAGGAGTGTGATCGCCGCCGCGGGAACACGGGGGCCCCGGAGAATCCTCCCGGGCGCCCCGGACGTCTCTCGCCGACCGTTGAAAACGCTCCGGTGCTCGCCGGACGCGCTCCGGTGACCGCCGGGAACGTCCTGACGCCGCCTCTCCCTCGAGGAGATCCCGGCCACGCCCACCCCCGATCCAATGCCGTAAGTCAGCGCCATTCTGCCCAAACCATCACTGGCGCGCGCTCTCGCTCGTCCGGACGTTCACGGTGCGACCGCACGGGGGCGGCCTCCCCCCTTCTCTCCGGGACCGGTCTGGTGAGCACCATTGATAGGGGAGAGCGGTTGTAACGCACTTTTGTATGGCTTGACGCGCAGCTCAACCTCTGTGTCCGACAGGTCCGGGCCCGGCGGAGCCGATCCCGTACGCTCCGGCCGGCGGCGTCACCCAGGGGCGGGGGCGACCAGGTGCCGGTCGAGCCACCCGACGACGTTCCTGACGAAGGCCACCCGGTTGGCGGTCCGCCGGATCTCGTGCCCCTCGTCCTCGAACAGCAGGTAGTCGCAGGAGACCCCGCGGGCCCGGGCCGCCCGGACCACCTGCTCGGCCTCGTGGACCGGGACGTTGGTGTCCCGGGCGCCGTGCACGACCAGCAGCGGCGCGGCCAGCCGGTCGAAGGAGTGCAGGGGGGACAGGGCCCGCAGCAGGTCGCGGTCGACGGCGGGGTGGCCGTACTCGCTGACGGCCGCCGCGGCGATCCACGGCTCGGTCCGCTCGTAGAAGGTCGCGAAGTCGGCGATCCCGCAGACGTCGACCCCGGCCCGGAAGAGGCCGGGGTGGGTGACGAGGGCGGCCAGCGTCAGGTAGCCGCCGTACGACCGTCCCATGCAGGCGATCCGGGCCGGGTCGGCGGCGCCGCGCCGCACCAGTTCGGCGGCGCAGTCGGCGACGTCGTCGATCGCGCGGAAGCGGAGGGCGTGGTTGTCGGCGTCGCGGAAGGCCCGCCCGAACCCGGTCGAGCCGCGGACGTTCGGCGCGAGCACCCCGATCCCGGCGGCCAGCAGGCTCCGGAACAGCGGGTTGAACGTGGGCCGTTCCTGGCTCTCCGGGCCGCCGTGCAGGTAGACGACGAAGGGCGCCGGAGCCCGGACACCCGGCACCGGGTGGAGCCAGGCGGTCAGCTCCGTGCCGTCACGCGCGGGAAAGCGCACCAGTTCCGTCCCGGTCTCCGCGGTGATCCGCCCGGTCCCGGCGACCCGCCGGTAACGGCCGGTCGCCAGGTCGCACAGCAGGACGTGGGAGGGATGACCGGGCCCCTCGGCCGCCAGCACGGCCAGGCCGCCGTCCGGGGACAGCCTGATCGAGGACACCACCTCGGCGGGGGGAGGCGGGAGCGCGCGTGCCACGCCGGTGCCCGTCTCGACCACCTCCAGCCCGGACCGGCCGTCCTCGTTCCAGACCAGGACGGCGCGGCGGCCGTCGGCGCTCAGCGCGAACCGGTCCAGTTCGGCGTCCGGGCGCTCGGCCAGCACGGTCGCCCGGCCGTCATCGCCCACCGCGACGAGCGCGGCCCGGTCGCGGCCGGCGTCGGACAGCAGATAGGTGGTCGTCCCGTCGGGGGAGAGGACGCCGTGGTCGGTGGAGCCGGGCAGCCCCGCCAGCAGCGGGCGCTCCCCGCCGCCCGGAGTGTCTCCCGCGTGCTCCCCCGGCGGGCCGGAGGCACCGGGGGCGGAGCCCCGCCGCGGGCCGGCCGGCGCGTCCGGGGGAAGGCTCGCGGGAGGAGCCGCGGCCAGGCCCGGGAGAAGGTCCACGGGGCGGCCGGTGGGAGGGCCCGCAGGGAGGTCCGCCAGATACATGCGCCGGACGCCGCGCGGGCCGCGCCGCAGCAGTATCCGCCCGTGGTCGCCGCTCACCGACGCCGGGTACGTCAGCGATCCGGCCGCGACCACCTCCCGGCCGCCGGAGCCCGCGTCGACCAGCACCGCCTCGGTCCGGCCCGACGCGGAGACCTCGGCGACGAGGAGGACGTCGCCCCGCCCGGTCCAGCGCACGAACGACGCCGACCCGCCCTCGGGCGCGGCCAGCGGGCGCAGGTCGCCGCCGTCCGGCCGGACCGTCCAGACCTGCGTGTGCTCTCCGCCGCCCGGCACGACGAGGACGGCCAGCCGTCCGCCGCCGGGAGACCAGCTCACGTCCGCGACGGGTTCCGGGCCGGTGTCGACCGGCCGCGCTTCCGCGTCCTCGCCGAGAGGCCGGATCCAGACGCGCGGTGAGCCGTCCCTGTCGCTGACGAAGGCGACGGCGCTCGCGCCGGGCGCCAGGGCGGGCGCCCAGCAGCTCCAGGCGGTGAGACCCGTCTCCACCGGCGGGCGGGACCGGGCGCCGATGATCTCCGTCATCAGATTCCTCGCGTCAGATTCCTTGGGTTTGCAACCACAGCTCCAGGAGTCCAACCTGCCACAGCGCGTTGGCGCCCAGAGTCGTCCGGTGCTCGTCGGGCGCCGCGAGCAGCCTGTCCACGTACGTCCGGTCGAACAGGCCGCGGGACCGCGCGGCCCGGCCGGTCAGCGCGTCGCGGACGAGCTCCAGGAAGGGCCCGTGGATGTGCCGGATGGCGGGCACCGGGAAGTACCCCTTGGGCCGGTCGACGACCTCGGCGGGCAGCAGCTTGCGGGAGGCGTCCTTCAGGACCCCCTTGCCGCCGTGGGCGAGTTTGAGCTCGGGAGGGCAGGCCGCCGCCAGCTCGACCAGCTCGTGGTCGAGGAACGGAGTCCGGGCCTCCAGCCCGTAGGCCATCGTCATGTTGTCCACGCGCTTGACGGGGTCGTCGACGAGCATGACGGAGGTGTCCAGGCGGAGCACCGCGTCGAGGGCGGTGTCGGCGCCGGGCGCCGCCAGGTGGCGCCGGACGAACGCGCCGCTGACGTCCTCGTCCACCAGGTGGTCGGGCGTCAGGATCCCGGCCAGGGCGTCGTGCGGGCGGTCGAAGAACTCCCTGGCGTACGTGGCGGCGGCCTCCTCGCGCGGCACGCCGGCCAGCGGCGGGTACCAGCTGTAGCCGGCGAACACCTCGTCGGCGCCCTGGCCGGACTGCACGACCTTGACGTGCCGGGAGACCTCCTGCGACAGCAGGTGGAAGGCGACGCAGTCATGGCTCACCATCGGCTCGCTCATCGCCCCCACCGCGCGCTCCAGGGCGGGCAGCAGGCGCCCGTCGTCGATGAGGATGCGGTGGTGGTCGGTGCCGAAACGTTCGGCGACGAGGTCGGAGTAGGCGAACTCGTCCCCGGACTCTCCACCCGCCGCGGGGAACCCGATGCTGAAGGTCGACAGCCCCGCCTGGCCCTCCTCGGCCAGCAGCGCGACGATCATGCTGGAGTCCAGGCCGCCGGAGAGCAGTACGCCCACGGGGACGTCCGCGACCATGCGTCTGCGTACGGCCACGCGCAGCCGGTCCAGCACGGCCTCGCGCCACTCGCCGGGGGTCAGCCCGGCATACTCTGGCAGGGCCGAGCGGGTGTGGGGCGGCTCCCAGTAGCGGCGGTCGGTGACCGTGCCGTCGGCCTCGACGGTGCGCACGGTGGCCGGAGGGAGTTTCCGCACGCCGGTGAGGATCGTGCGCTCGGCCGGCACCACCGAGTGGAAGGTCATGTAGTGGTGCAGGGCCACCCGGTCGATGCCGGTGTCCACCTCCCCGCCCGCCAGCAGTGCCGGCAGCGTCGAGGCGAACCGCAGCCGACCGGCGGTCCGGGCCACGTACATCGGCTTGATGCCCAGCCGGTCCCGGCCGAGCGTCAGCCGGCCGGTGTCCCGCTCGACGACGGCGAAGGCGAACATGCCCGTGAACCGGCCGACGCAGTCCGGCCCCCAGCGGTGGAAGGCCTTCACCAGCACCTCGGTGTCGGAGGTGGAGAAGAAGCGGTACCCCTCGCCGCGCAGCTCCTCGCGCAGCTCCCGGTAGTTGTACAGGCAGCCGTTGAACACCGCCGCCAGGCCGAGGGCGCTGTCCACCATCGGCTGGGCGGCCTTCTCCGACAGGTCGATGATCTTCAGGCGCCGGTGGCCGAGGGCCACCGGTCCCAGCGACCACAGGCCCGACCCGTCGGGGCCGCGGTCGCGCATCGCGTCGGTCATCCGGCCCACGGCGCCGATGTCGGCCGCCCGTCCGTCGAACCGGATCTCACCGCTCAGTCCGCACATGGCTCATCCCCCGGAATCCACGTGTCCTTGGCGCCCCCGCCCTGGGAGGAGTTGACGATCATGCTGCCGGCCGGCGCGACGCGGGTCAGCGCGGCCGGAGGCACGGTCGCCGTCTCCCCGAAGCAGACGAAGGCCCGCAGGTCGACGACGCGCGGGCGCAGGCGCTCCCCGTCGAAGGCCGGATGGGTCGAGAGCCGGACCGTCTCCTGGGCGACCCACCGGTCGGGCGAGGCGAGAATCCTGTCGCGGACCTCGCGGAGCTCCTCACGGGAGGCGTCGGGGCCGACGACCACGTCCTGCCCGCCGAACCCGTCCACCGGCTTGACCACCAGCTCCGCCAGCCGGTCCAGCACCTGCTCGCGGTCGTCGGGGTCCCGGCACAGGTAGGTGGTGACGTTGTCGATCAGCGGCCGCTCGCCCAGGTAGTACTCGATGAGCCGGGGCACGTACCGGTACAGGCACTTGTCGTCGGCCACGCCGTTGCCCGGCGCGTTGGCCAGGACGAGCGCGGAGCGCCCGACGGCGTCCAGGACGGCCCGTCCGGCAGGCGCCGCGAGCAGGTCGTCCTCGTCGATCCGGCGGTAGAGCACGTCGATCCGGCGGCCGGCGGCCTCGACGTGCCCGTTCCTGACGGTCAGGTCGGCCGGACCGGCCAGGACCGCCCCCATCTCCTCGGCGAGCAGCCGGTGCTCGTAGTAGGCGGAGTCACCCGGCCCCGCGGAGACCACGGCGATGGTCCGGTCACCCGCGCCCGCGGCCAGCAGCGCCTCCCGCAGCGTCCGCAGGGCCTCCCGCGGCTCGGCGAACCCCGCACCGGGGACGAGCTCGGGCAGGACCTCGGCCGCCAGGCGCCGGTTGGCCACGGCGTACCCGATGCCCGAGGGCACCCGCAGGTTGTCCTCCAGCACCGCCCACCGGCCGACGTCGTCCCGGACCAGGTCGAGCCCGGCCACGACGCAGCGCACCGTGCCGGACGGCACCCGCCGCCCGGCCTCCCGGTAGCCGGGGGACTCCTCGACCACCCAGGTGGGGATCACGCCGTCGCCGACGACCTGGCGCTCGCCGTACACATCGTGCAGGAACGCCTCCAGCGCGCGTACCCGCTGCGGCAGCGCCTGCCGGATCCCGGCCCACTCGTCGGCCGGGACCAGTCGCGGGACCAGATCGAACGGGAAGATCCGGCCCTCCTTCTCGTCCTCCACCTGGAAGGTCATGCCGTTCTCACGCTGGTGGCGGTCGCGGCGGCGCTCCCGCTCGCGCAGGCCGTCGGCGCCCAGGCGGTCGAGGACCCGCAGGACCGGCCGGTAGGGCTCGCGCACCGTGCCCTCGATGATCACCTCGTCGCCCGGGACGTCGTAGCCGTCGAGCAGGCCGGTGCGCATCCGCGGGGCCGGCCTGCCGAAGGCGGTCTCCCCGTCCGCGGACCGTGTCTCGGCGAGGACGAGGTCGACCACGTCGGCCAACCGCCCGCCCCGGGCGAACGCCTGCCGCTGGCGGGCCGAGGAACTGCCCCGCGCCAGCGCCTCCCGGGTCAGGGACGTGACGAGTTCCCAGTCGGAGAACTCCTCCAGTTGCGGGCGCAGGCCGTCCACCATCCGCCCGATCACCTCGGCGGCCGGCCGCGGGACGCCCCCGACCGGATCGACGAGATCGCCCTCCAGCCCGGAGCGCGCCGCCCGCCACGTTGCCGCGCGGACCATCTCCAGCCGGACCGAGCGGCCCGGCCCGTTGCGGACCGCCTCCAGCTCCCGGGCCACCAGCGCCCGGAACAGCCCGGCTATCAGCACGACGTCGCTCACGCGGGGGCAGGCGTCGCATATCCGCAGCTCGACGGTGGGGACGTGCGCCGAGGGCCGGATGTCGAAGTAGATCATGCCGGGATCCGTGATCACACCCGAGCGCACCAGCTCGTCGACCACCCGGTCGTACTCGGCGGCCGACTCGAAGGCGGCCACGGGCCCGGCGGTGGGCCAGCGCTGCCAGATGAGCGGGCGGTAGCTGGCGTACCCGCTGTCGGCCCCCAGCCAGTACGGAGAGCTGGAGCTCAGCGCGAGCAGCGGGGGCAGCCACGGGGCCAGGCGGTGGGCGACGGCGACGGCGAGGTCCCGGTCCTCGACCTCGGCGTGCACCTGGGCCCCGCAGATCAGCTGCTCGCGGGTGAGCAGCTGGTAGTCGGCGAGCATCTGCTCGTAGCGGGCGTCCGGGGAGATCTTCAGCGCCTCCAGGTCCACCAGCGGCACGCTTCCGGCCGCCGCGATCCCCAGGCCCAGCCCGTCGGCCGCCTGGATCACCGTGCGGCGCAGCGCGGTCAGGTCGTGCCCGAGGTCCTCCAGCCGCACGAACGGCCTGCTGTTGGCCTCCACCACCGAACGCTGCAGCTCGTGGGTGAACCGGTCCGCCGGTAACTGCTCCAGCAGGACGCCGGCCCGTGGGACGAGATGCCGGGTCTCGAGATCGACGACATGGAACTCCTCCTCGACGCCGACCGCGATCGGCCCCGCGAGACCCGCCATATATCACCACTCCAGAAGTTCGACACCTTCAAGCGGATTTTTCGCTCTTTTCCCTAAAAAAAGGCTTTCGCACTTCAGGGGGTGTGTGAACTCGTACGGAGCGGCGGCGGGGCGCACGCGAAAGGCCACCGGCCGCGTCCTGGACGGACGGCGGGCCGATGGCCTCCGGGAGACTCCGGCGCCCCGGACGCGCCCGCAGTCGGGGCCACGTCCGGGGCTGCGGCGTCACACGTCGTAGTACAGCTCGAACTCGTGCGGGTGCGGGCGCAGGCGGATCGGGTCGATCTCGTTCTCGCGCTTGTAGGAGATCCAGGTCTCGATCAGGTCCGGCGTGAAGACGCCGCCCTCCAGCAGGTACTCGTGGTCGGCCTCAAGCGCGTTGAGCACCTCGGCGAGCGTGCCCGGGACCTGCGGGATGTTGCGGGCCTCCTCCGGGGGAAGCTCGTAGAGGTCCTTGTCGACCGGCTCGACCGGCTCGATCTTGTTGCGGATGCCGTCGATGCCGGCCATGAGCTGGGCGGCGAAGGCGAAGTACGGGTTGCACGACGGGTCCGGCACGCGGAACTCGATGCGCTTGGCCTTCGGGTTGGAACCCGTGATCGGGATGCGGATGCACGCCGAGCGGTTGCGCTGGGAGTAGACCAGGTTGACCGGGGCCTCGTAGCCGGGCACCAGGCGGTGGTAGGAGTTGACCGTCGGGTTGGTGAAGGCCAGCAGCGACGGGGCGTGCTTGAGCAGGCCGCCGATGTAGTAGCGGGCGGTGTCGGACAGGCCCGCGTAGCCGACCTCGTCGTAGAAGAGCGGCTCGCCGTCCTTCCAGAGGGACTGGTGGCAGTGCATGCCGGAACCGTTGTCACCGAAGATCGGCTTGGGCATGAAGGTGACCGTGTGGCCGTGCTCCAGGGCCGTGCTCTTGACGATGTACTTGTACAGCATCAGGGTGTCGGCGGCCTTGAGCAGCGTGTTGAAGCGGAAGTCGATCTCCGCCTGCCCGGCCGTGCCCACCTCGTGGTGCTGCATCTCGACGTCGATGCCCGCGCCGATGAGCTTGCGGACCATCTCCGAGCGCAGGTCGGTGAAGTGGTCCATCGGCGGGACCGGGAAGTAGCCGCCCTTGAAGCGCGGCTTGTAACCGAGGTTGCCGCCCTCCTGGGCCTTGCCGGTGTTCCAGGCGCCCTCGATGGAGTCGATGTGGTAGTAGCTGGAGTGCGCGCTGGTCTCGAAACGGACGTCGTCGAAGATGTAGAACTCGGCCTCGGGGCCGAAGTAGACCGTGTCGGCGATGCCGGTGCCCTTGAGATACTCCTCCGCCTTGCGGGCGACGTTGCGCGGGTCGCGGCTGTAGGCCTCACCCGTCAGCGGGTCGTGCACGAAGAAGTTGAGGTTGAGCGTCTTGTGCTGGCGGAAGGGGTCGAGCACGGCCGTCGACGGGTCGGGCAGCAGGAGCATGTCCGACTCGTGGATGGCCTGGAAGCCACGGATCGACGACCCGTCGAACATGAGACCGTCGGTGAAGACGCCGGCTCCGAAGTTCTCCGCGGGGAAGGTGAAGTGGTGCGTCGTCCCCGGCAGGTCGGTGAACCTGACGTCAACGAACTGCACCCCTTCGTCCTTTATGAACTTCAGGACGTCGTCGGCGGAGTTGAACACGCGAACCTCCCATGGGGCACGGGCTATCAGACTGAAGCTACGTCTGAGCCGTTTCCGCCCCGTGTCTCGTTTGTTTCACCCGTGTTAAGGGAGAGCCGCCTTCACGCTAGTCGCCGAGCTGGCTCGGGCAAGGTGAAATGGACCTTCTTTGCCCGAGTTTCACGTGCCAGGTCGTCCAGGTCTCACGTATCGGACTTCAGGCGCGAGCACTCTCCCCGCTCCTCGTTCTCCTTGCGGGAGTACGGGTCCACCGCGGGGCCGGTCGCCTTCGGGTCGTTCTCGCTGATCTTCGAATCCGGGTAGAAGGGGTGCACGAAGCCGTCCTTGGTGCCGCACCGCGCCGGGGCGACGCCTCCGTCGTTCCAGCGGGTGATCCAGAAGCGCAGCCGGCCGCGGTCCCGCCAGGCGTCCACCGCGCCGACGCTGTGCGCGACGAGCCTCGTCCGGGTCTCCGGCCTTCCGGGCCGCTGGATCGCGTACACGAACAGGTAGTTGACCTTCACCCGGACGCCCCGCACGCCGTCCTCGCGAAAGGTGGACAGCCGGGTCTCGCCGTCCACCTTGAAAGTCGTGCTGATGAGCTCCGCGCTCCCGGGCTTCAGGCTGGTGACCCGGTTTCGGCTACCGCCCTCGCGTGCGCCCCGGCGGTCGAGGTTCTTGACGGACCACGTGCGCTGCTCGGGATCCAGGAGACCGATCAGCTTCATGGGCCTGCCGCCCATCAGCACCTTCCGATCCAGGTGCGCGACCGCCAGAAGATCCTTCGCCTGCCGCAGGGCGGCCGCCACCTCCTTGCGGCTCAGCCCGCCCATCGCCCTGGCCGGCGGCGTCACCAGCCCCTTCACGCCGTCGGCGTACTGCGCGGCGGGCGAGCCGTCGAAGGGAGAGGCTTTCACCGGTTCCGTCTCCGCTTCCCCTTCTTCCCTGTTCCCTTCCCCGTCCGCGGGAGCGGTCGCCTCGAAGACCGGGGCGGTGCCGGGGTCCGCGAGGCGTTCCGAGACGACGGCGCGGATCCGGTCGGCGACGTCGGGCCGGTAGGCGACGAGCACCCCGGCGCCCGCCATCAGGGCGACCGCGGCGACCGCCGGGACCCACCGCCTCCGGCGGCGCCCGCCGTGGGGCGAGCGCGGCTGCCACCGCGCGGCGGCCCTGCTCATCCGGCGACGTTCGCGCTCGTCGATCTGGGCGGTGAGCGCTTGGAAGCGCGCGTCGATGTCATCCATGTCAGGCATCGGGGGACTCCGAGGGGGCGTTGTCGCAGGGAGACGCGACGCGGAAGGAAGACTCGGCATACATGATCCACTGTCCGGGGCGGAACCGGGTAACGGCCCGGTTCGGGCGGATGCGAGAGCGAGCCCCCGGGCGGCTACCGTTGAGGTCATGAGCAGCAAGCAGCAGCCCCGTTGGACCCAGACATGGCTCGGCGGCGTCAGGTCGGCCGGGATCGACCTGGGCTACCCGGGCGAGCGGCTCGGGCTGCCCGAGGAGGGCAGCGGCTCGGTGGCCCGGTTCGGCCGCAGGATCGGCGCCATCCTGATCGACTGGCTGATCTGCACCTGGGCGATCGCCCGGGGGCTGCTGGGGATCGACCCGACCAGGGCGCCCTGGGCCCCGGTTCTGATCCTCGCGGTCGAGTATCTCCTGCTGGTGGGCACCATGGGCATGACCTTCGGGATGCGCCTGATGGGCATCCGGGTCGCCGCGCTCGACGGAGGCGCCCCCCGGTTCGTCCCCGTGCTGGTGCGCACGTTCCTGCTCTGCCTGGCCGTGCCCGCCCTCATCTGGGACCGCGACCAGCGGGGCCTGCACGACCGCGCCGCGAACACGGTGGTCGTGCGCCTCTGAGCGGAGCCGCGACCCGGGCGGGCCGCGCCGGGCGGGTCTCCGCACGAGGCCGGCCGCCGCACGCGCGGGCTCCCGTACGGACGGGCCGCGCCGGGCGGTCCGGTGTACGGGGCGGACGGCGCCGCGGGCGGCGGGACCGGACGGGAACCGGGCGCCTACCGCGCGCAGGTGAAGATCGCGGTGCCGGGCAGGTGACGGCCGCGCAGCGGGCTCCAGCCGCCCCACTCGCGCTCGTGGCCGCTCGGCCACTCCGGCTCGACCAGGCCCCGCGGCACCAGCCCGGCCCCGGTGATGAGCCCGATCCAGTCACCGAGCGTGCGGTGGTGCTCGACATAGGAGGGCCGCCCGTCGTCGCCGATCTCCACGTACGGCGACCGGTCGAAGTAGGACCGGTCGGCGGTCAGCCCGGCGGGGCCCGGGTCGTCGGGGAAGGCCCAGCGGATCGGGTGGCTCACCGAGAAGACCAGCAGGCCCCCCGGGCGCAGCACCCGGCGGGCCTCGGCCAGCACGGCGCCGGCGTCGGCCACGAACGGCAGCGCGCCGAACGCCGAGCAGGCCAGGTCGAACGAGCCGTCGGCGAACGGCAGGGACTCGGCGTCGGCCTGGACCACCGGGAGCGAGGAGCCGGTGTCGAGGTCGATCCGCCGGGAGTGCTGGAGCTGGCGGAAGGACAGGTCGAAGGCGGCCACCCTGGCGCCCTGTCCGGTCAGCCACCGCCCGCACTGCCCGGCGCCGCAGCCGATCTCCAGGACGTCCTTGCCCGCGACGTCGCCCAGCAGTCGGGCGTCGGCCTCGTCCAGGCCCTCGGGGCACCAGACGAAGCCGGAGTCACGCAGGAACGCGCCGTGCTCCGCCTGGTACTCGTCGGCGGCGCCGTCCCACCAGCCGCGGTTGGCCCGGGAGGTGACCGCCGCGTCGACGCCGTGGCGGCCGACTCCGGCGAGGCTCATCAACGGATCTTCGGCCGGGGCATCCGCGCCCCACGCGGGAGCGGGCCCTTGGGCATCGGCAGCGTCTGCGGCAGAGCCTTGAGCCGGTTGTTGATCTCGTAGACCGCGGGCTTCTTGAGGTTGCGGGGCAGCTTCATCAGATGACGCTGCAGCTTGGCCAGCGGGACCTGCCCGTCGCCGTCACCGGACTGGATGTCGTAGACGGGGACGTCCAGGGCGATCCGCTGGACGCGCTTCTTCTCGGCCACGAGCATCTTCTGCACGCGGTTGCCCGGCCCCTCGGAGACGAGGATGACGCCGGGGTAGCCGACCACGCGGTGCACGACGTCCTGGTCGCGGGTGACGGCGACGGCGGGGGTGACCTGCCAGTTGCCGCGCATGCCCTGCAGGATCGCGGCGGCGGCGCCGACCTGGCCGTGCAGCATGGAGTACTGCGCCTTCTGCGCGAGCTGGCCGAAGACGACCAGGCCGACGGTCATGGCCAGCATGATCCCGATGAACAGCAGGTACCAGATCCAGCCGGTGACCAGCCCGATCACGACGCACACCGCCAGCGTGCCGAGCGCCGAGGCGTAGACGATCGGCATCCCCTTGGGGTTGGCCTGCTTGATGATCTGCGCGATCATGCGGAGCTGCTTGATGCGCCCCGGGCGCTCTGAGTCTTCGGGCTTCTTGGCCATGTTCTGAAGGATACAAATCCCGGGGTCAAGAAGTGAAAACGTGACCTGCCGCGCGGGGCAGGCCGGGGCGGACGCGGCCACGCGGCCTTCCGGCGGTTCTTCCGGCCGCGTCCGGTGGAGCGCACCGTACAAGCCTCGTCGCCACCCGCCCACGGACCCCGTCCCCGGACCTGGGACGGAACGCACCTCACATGGTGACGCCGGAACTCAACACCCGCTCACCCGGACGGTCACCGTCGCGGACAGCCGGCGGTCGGCGAGGCTGCGTCCCGCCTCGACGGCGTACTCGCCCGGGACCGTGCGCCAGCCCTCGTCCGTCCAGCGCTGGAAGGCGCGTTCGGGCAGGCGGACGGTGCCGACCACGGTCTCGCCCGGGGCGGCGTCGACGACGGCGAACCCGGCGAGGACGCGGGCGGGGCGGTCCGGCCCCGGTTCCACCGGGGCGAGGTAGACCTGCACGATCTCGCGTCCGGGACGCTCACCGGTGTTGGTGACCGCGACGGTCGCCGACGTCCCGGAGGCGGACATGGCGTCGTAGGACCAGTCGGTGTAGCCCAGGCCGTGGCCGAACCAGAACGCCGGGGTGCGGCCGGCACGTTCCCACGCCCGGTATCCGATGAAGACGCCCTCCCCGTAGACGACCGCGCCGCCGGCCGGGGTGACGCTCAGGACCGGCACGTCGGACGCGCGGCCCGGCCAGGTGGTGGGCAGCCGGCCGCCCGGCTCGGCGTCGCCGAACAGCACGTCGGCCAGCGCGTGTCCGGCCTCCTGCCCGGGGAACCAGGTCAGCAGCACGGCGGGGACCAGCTCCCGCCACGGCATCTCCACCGGGGAGCCGGCGTTGACCACGACGATCGTTCGGGGGTTGGCCGCGGCGACCCTGGCGACCAGTTCGTCCTGGCGCCCCGGCAGGGCCAGGCTCGTACGGTCGAAGCCCTCGCTCTCCACCTCCATGGTGGTGGAGGCGACCACGATCGCCACGTCGGCGCCCGCGGCGACCTCCACCGCCTCGGCCATCAGGGCGTCGTCGCCGGGGGAGGGGGCGGCGTGGCCCAGGGCGAACGCCACGAACGCCATGCCGCCGAACGACCCCGACGGCTGCCGGGCGCCGATCCGGACCGGGACGCCCGCGGTGAGGGCGACGGTGATCCGGCGCTCCGGCGGGGCCAGGAACGCGGCGGCCGGGTCTCCGCCCTCCGGCGCGAGCTTCCCGTCGAAGACGGTCTCACCGTCGACCGTCACGGTGAAAGCGCCGACGCCGGTGATCGAGAACTCGTGTACGCCGGTCACGTCCGGGGTGTGGACGGCGCGGATCTCGACGGCGGCCAGGCGCGCGGTGTCCACGTCCGGGGGGAGGTCGCCGACCCAGCGGGCCTCGGCGGTGGCCAGCGGGTGCTCGGCCAGTACCTCGCCCGCGGCGTCCAGGAAGAGGGCGCGGGCGGGACCGGGCAGCGGCGCCAGCCGGATGCGGGGATCGGTGCCGATCGCGTGGCGCACCTCCACGTCCCCGCGCTCGCGCAGCCCCTCCAGCGGGGAGACGATCCGGTCGGGGAACACCTGGGCGCTGCCGCCGCCCATGACCCGGGCCTCCGCGGCGGCCGAGCCGATCAGCGCCACGCTGCGCACGTCCCGTAGCGGGAGCAGCCCGCCCTCGTTGCGCAGCAGCGTGAACGACCGGGCGGCCACCTCGCGGGCCAGCGCGATCCCGTCGGCCGCGGCGGGACCGGCCGCCGGGTCCGCGCCGGAGCCGGGCGCGGTGGCGGGTGCGCCGGTGGTCGTGCTGATCGGTGCGCCGGCGGGCGCGGCGCTTCGTGCGGATCCCGGTGCGCCGCCGGGCGCGGTGGGGGGTGCGCCCGGGTCCGCGGGCGGACGGCCGAGGGCGCCGACGCGCCGGGCGAGACGCAGCACGCGGCGTACCCGGTCGTCGACGGCCTCCTCGGAGACCCGTCCCTCGCGGACCGCGGCCTCGAGCTTCGCGCCCCACGGCCCGGAGGGCCCCGGCATGGCGACGTCGAGACCGCCCTCGACGGTCGCCTCGGTGGAACGGGCGGCCGTCCAGTCGGAGACGACGAAGCCGTCGAAGCCCCACTCGTCCTTCAGCACCTCGCGCTGGAGGGGCCGGTTCTCGGTCATCGTGGTCCCGTTGACCGAGTTGTAGGCGGACATCACGCCCCAGGCGCCGGCCCGTACGACCCGCTCGAAGGGCGCCAGGTAGACCTCGCGCAGCGTCCTGCCGTCGACCCTGACGTCCACCGTGAACCGGTCGGTCTCGAAGTCGTTGGCCACGAAGTGCTTGGGTGTGGTGGCCACGCCGTACTCCTGGACGCCCTCGACGTAGGCGGCGCCGATCTCGCCGGTCAGGTACGGGTCCTCGGAGAAGCACTCGAAGTGCCGGCCGCCGAGCGGGCTGCGGTGCAGGTTGAGGGTCGGGGCGAGCAGCACGTGCACACCCTTGCGGCGGGCCTCCCGGGCGAGCAGCCGCCCGACCCGGCGGACCAGTCCGACGTCCCAGGTCGCGGCGAGCGCGGTGGGGCTGGGCAGCGCGATCGACGGGTCGGCGGAGGACCACTGCGTGCCGCGGACGCCGATGGGACCGTCGCTCATCACCAACCGCTCCAGCCCGATCTCCGGCAGGGCGGGCAGCGACCACATGTCCGCGCCGGTCAGCAGGCGTACCTTGGCGCTCAGGTCGAGTCGGCTGATCAGTTCTTCGATGTCCACCCCGGCAGTCTCGCCCGGCATACCGAGTGTCCGGTAGGTTTCGTTGCCATGGCGTTATGGAAAGCCGATCTCGCGGGGGAGCCGCGCCGGCGGCCCCGCCCGTGAACCGGCGGCCTCCCCGGAAGAAGAGGAAGACCCCGCGCGGGGCGCGGGGTCCGAAGGGGCCCGGGCCGGGTCGGCGGCCGGGTCAGGCGTGCTGGCGGGCCTCGACGGCCTGCTTGTAGAGGCGGCCGGCCCGGTAGGAGGAGCGGACCAGCGGGCCGGACATGACGCCGGCGAAGCCGATGGCCTCCGCCTCCTTCTGGAGCTCCACGAACTCCTCGGGCTTCACCCAGCGCTCCACGGGGTGGTGGCGGGGAGTGGGACGCAGGTACTGGGTCACGGTCAGCAGGTCGCAGCCGGCCTCGTGCAGGTCGCGCATGGCCTGGACGACCTCCTCGCGCTCCTCGCCCATGCCGAGGATGAGGTTGGACTTGGTCACCAGCCCGGCCTGGCGAGCCTTGGTGATCACTTCCAGGGACCGCTCGTAGCGGAACGCGGGCCGGATGCGCTTGAAGATCCGCGGCACGGTCTCGATGTTGTGCGCGAAGACCTCGGGCCTGGCGGAGAAGACCTCCTCCAGCTGGCTCTGGTCGCCGTTGAAGTCGGGCACCAGCAGCTCGACCCCGCAGCCCGGCAGAAGCGCGTGGATCTGCCGCGCCGTCTCGGCGTACAGCCACGCGCCACCGTCGGGCAGGTCGTCGCGGGCGACGCCGGTAACGGTCGCGTAGTTCAGGCCCATCTGCCGCACCGACTCGGCCACGCGGCGCGGCTCGTCGGTGTCGTACGCCTTGGGCTTGCCGGTGTCGATCTGGCAGAAGTCACAGCGCCGGGTGCACTGGTCACCACCGATGAGGAAGGTGGCCTCGCGGTCTTCCCAGCACTCGGAGATGTTGGGGCACCCCGCCTCCTGGCAGACCGTGTGCAGGCCCTCGCGCTGGACCAGCGCCCGCAGCTCGGTGTGGTTGGGGCCGGTCCGGAAGCGGGTCTTGATCCACTCGGGCTTCTTCTCGATGGGGGTCGCGGCGTTGCGGACCTCCAGCCGGAGGAGCTTTCGGCCTTCGGGGGCGACGGTCATGCGAGCTCCTTCATCGGTCACCGTACCGAGGTGTTGTATATCGAGGTGCTGTCCATATCGTCACGCTCGCTCACCTCCACAGCTTATGTCCCGTCGCAACCTGCGGCAGACCCGGGGCTCAACGCCGGAACAGCTCCTCCTCCGGCAGCTCGAAGCCCTGCGCGCCGAGCGCCTCCGCCAGGTGCTTCTCGGCGTACGGCAGGACCTCGTCGACCACGATCCGGCGGCCCGTCTCGGCCGACAGCGAGGAGACCCCGGCGTCGCTGATCCCGCAGGGGACGATCCGGTTGTACCAGCTCGGGTCGTTGGAGCAGTTGAGCGCGAAGCCGTGCATCGTCACGCCACCGGAGACCCGGATGCCGATCGCGCCGACCTTCCTGTCGGGCAGGCCGTGCGAGGGATCTCCGGCCACCCAGACGCCGCCGCGCCCCTCGACCCGGCCCGCCTGCACCCCGAAGTCGGCGCAGACCTGGATGAGCGTCTCCTCCAGGAGCCTGACGTAGGAGGTGACGTCGAGCGGACCGCCGAGTTTGACGATCGGGTAACCGACCAGCTGGCCGGGGCCGTGCCAGGTGATCCGGCCGCCCCGGTCGACCTCGACGACCGGGGTGCCGTCGGTGGGCCGCTCGTGCGGGGCGGTGCGCCTGCCGGCCGTGTAGACCGGCGCGTGTTCGAGCATCAGGCAGGTGTCGGGGATCTCGCCGGCGACCCGGCGGGCGTGGATCCGCCGCTGGAGATCCCAGGCCTGCTCGTAGGGGAAATCAACGCCCAGACGGACGAACGCCAGCTCACTCACGCATCAAGAGTAATTGACCCGCCGGTCCTCAAGACGTGAGAAGCCGAGGCTCGATGCGGATCTCCTTGGCTCCTCCGGCCCCGTCGTGCTCGACCCGGTAGGCGTACGCGTCGCGGTGCACGGCGACGGCCTGGATGAACTCGGTGCCCACGTAGTGGAGTCCGACGCCCTCGTCGGCGGCGTAGCCGCCGGGCAGCTCGCCGGAGCCCACCGACTCGTGCAGCAGCCGGCGGCGCTGCGGGTCGGAGTCGTAGTGGACGCCGCACGAGTACGGCAGCAGGCCGAGGCCGTCGGCCCACACCCGCAGCTCCGGCCCGAAGGAGTCGGTGTTGCCGCCCACGTGCCAGCAGAGCGCGCCCGCGCTCTGACCGGACAGCACCACGCCGGCCCGCCACGCCTCCTCGAAGACCTCGTCCAGGCCGTGCAGCCGCCACAGGGCGGCCAGGTTGGCCACGCTGCCGCCGCTGACGTAGATCATGTCCTGGCTCAGGACCCACTCCCGCGGGTCGTCGACGTTGGGCATCGGGAACACCGTCAGATGGCTGACCTCGACGTCCCACTCGCGGAACGCGCCGTACATCTTCAGCAGCCACTCCGCGTCGTCACCGGTGGCGGTGGCCAGCAGGCCCAGCCGGGGCCGGTCCTGGCCGGTGAGGTCGAGGGCGTACCTGAGCAGGGGACTCGCCTCGATGAACCCGTAGCGCGCGGACGGGCGGAAGGAACCGCCTCCGATCGCTAGGATGTGCGACTGTCCGGACCTGCCCATGTCCATCTCCCTCAACGGTTCCATCGGTGAACAGAGGGACCCTAGAGTACGGCGGCCAGTGCGTCGTTGAGACGCGTATGCCGGAACGTGTAGCCGCTGTCCAGCAGGCGCCGCGGGAGCACCCGCTGGCCGGTCAGCACGCCCTCCTCGGCGAACCCGCCGAGGGCCGTGCGCAGGACGAACCCGGGCACCGCCAGCGGCATCGTGGATCGGCGCAGGGCCTTGCCGAGTTCCCTGGTGAACTCCGCGTTGGTGACCGGCTCGGGGGCCGTCAGGTTCACCGGACCCGATACTTCTTGATTTTTCAGGATGTATTGGACGGCGAGGACCCAGTCGTCGATGGAGATCCACGACCAGTACTGCCGCCCCGACCCCAGGGGCGCGCCCAGGCCGAGCCTGAAGACCGGCAGGATCTGCGCCAACATGCCGCCCCGCCCGCTCAGCACCAGGCCGGTGCGCAGCCGCGCCACCCGGATGCCCGCCTCCTCGGCCGGTGCCGTCTCCGCCTCCCAGGGCACCACCACCTCTTGCGCGAGGAACCCGGCGCCCGCCGGGGCCGTCTCGTCCACCGCCCGGTCGCCGGTGTCCCCGTAGAAGCCGATCGCGGAGCTCGACAGCAGCGCCGGAGGCCTGGCCGACAGGCCCGTCAGCGCGGTGACGAGGGTCCTGGTCCCCTCGACCCGGCTGCGGACGATCTCGCGCCTGTAGGCGTCGTTCCAGCGCCGGTCGCCGATGCCCGCACCGGCCAGGTGGACCACCGCCTCCGCGCCCTCCAGGGCGGCCCGGTCGACGATGCCCTTCCCCGGGTCCCAGAACGACTCGTCGTCGCCCCGCGGCGGGCGCCGTACCAGACGGACCACGCGGGCGCCGTCGGCCCGCAGAGCCCTCACCAGAGCCGATCCCAGCAAGCCCGAGGACCCGGTCACAATGATCGCCATGCCGTTCAATGTAATCGACCTCCCATCCGGATCTTCGGAGGCCGGGCATCCGCCGGATTCGCACCGAGGGCGGTGCTCCGGAAAGGCGACGGGCCCGGGAACGACGGGGCCGGGAGCGACCGGCCCGTAAGCGCGACGTCCCCGGGAACGGCCGCCCGGGGACGACCGCCCCGGAGGCGGACGCGTCCGGAAACGGGGACCGGGCCGGAAACGGGGAAGGAGCCGGAAACGACGGCCGGGCCGGCCCGCGGATCGCGGACCGGCCCGGTGCGGGAGAACGGAGACTCAGGCGTTCAGGCCCAGCTGGTTCTCGAAACGGCCCTCCTCCAGGCGACGCTTGATCGTCGTCAGGAAGCGGGCGGCGTCGGCGCCGTCGACCAGGCGGTGGTCGTAGCTGAGCGCCAGGTACACCATCGAACGGACGGCGATGACCTCGCCCTCGGGGGTGTCGACGACCACCGGGCGCTTGACGACCGCGCCGGTGCCCAGCATGCCGACCTGCGGCTGGTTGAGGATCGGCGTGTCGAACAGCGCGCCGCGGCTGCCGGTGTTGGTCAGCGTGAACGTGCCGCCGGTGAGCTCGTCCGGGCTCACCTTGTTGGTGCGGGTGCGCTCGGCCAGGTCGGCGATCTTACGGGCGAGACCGGCGATGTTGAGGTCGCCGGCGTCCTTGATCACCGGAACGATCAGGCCGCGCTCGGTGTCCGTCGCGAAGGCCAGGTGCTCGGCGTCGAAGTACGTGACCTCGTTGGTCTCGCTGTTGATCGTGGCGTTCAGCTTCGGGTGCTGCTTGAGCGCCTCGATCGTGGCGAGGGCGAAGAACGGCATGAACGAGAGCTTGACGCCCTCGCGCCGCTGGAACTCGGCCTTCGCCTGGTCGCGCAGCCGCGCGATCTTGGTGACGTCGACCTCGACCACGGTGGTGAGCTGGGCCGAGACCTGGAGCGACTCGACCATGCGCTTGGCGATGGTCTGGCGCAGGCGGGACATCTTCTCGGTGCGGCCGCGCAGGGTCGTGTCGACCGCGACCGGCTCGGGAGCCGGGGCGGGGGCCGCGGCCTGGGCCGGGGCGGCGGCCTGCGGGGC